>CAYYHT010000137.1:0-13103 GCA_964471355.1 uncultured Enterobacteriaceae bacterium | reverse complement strand
GCTCGATGGAGTCGTAGTCTGGTGGGCGCGGCGGGTCGCGATGACCGATGCCCCAGCCGATGAAGCCACGAAAGTTGGCCGCCCCCACACCGGGTGCGAGGGACTTGGCGAGTCCAAACGTGAAGTAGGTATTGCTGGGACCCACCTGCTTGAGCGACATCAATGCCTCGGCAGGCAATGCGGCGCCGGATAGCTCGTTGCTGGCGAGCTCGGGAGCCGCGCGAAATTCCAGGTTCAAACCGGTCTGTTCGCCCGGCATGTAGCTGCCCGCGATGGACGCCGTCAGCTGGTCAGTGCCCTTGAGATTCGAGACATCGATGCTGGGGTTGAACTGCATGCCCAGCCCGCCAGTCACCGCCGCATTGGCCTCTTCAAAGGTGCCGACCAGGTTGAAGCCACCGCTCACCCCGTTGTTGCCCAAGAAGCGTTCTTCGTCGCCCACGGGTACATCCACGTGGACCGTCAGGCCCGCACCCACCCCTGTGCCACCGACGATGTGGTCGGGCCGGACGATGTTGAAGGAGTTGCTGACGCGCACATCACCCGGAGCCGGTCCCGTGACCGCCCCGGTGTAGTCCGTGCTGACCAGGAACACGGGAAAAGTGACGTCGATGCGCCACTCGTCGAGAGGGGCCACGCCTGTGGAGACGTTCGCGACCCCCAGGTCTCGCAGCACAGCCTGTTCATCGAGCAGCTCGTCTCCGGCGGCGACGACCGCCACCAGCGGCTTGTTGGCGTACTCGAGCACGGTGCCGAAGTAGACGTCTCCTTGGTGCCACGGCGACGGCCGCATCATGGTCAGCGGGTCGAGCAGGTCGCCGTCGTGGGTCGCAAGGTAGAAGCCATGCGCATCCATCCCGCCATCCTGCGCCAATGCAGGAGTCGAGAAAGCGGCCATGAGAATCAGGAGGAAGTTGCGCATTTGGATGTGGATACGCGCACGGTACCGGCATCGTGACACCCGGTCTACAGCTTCGACGTGACAGAGCGCAATTGCTTGGACCCGGGCACCCTGACGAAGCGCCGCCATTGCTAGACTCTCGTCGAAATGACCACTGCCCCCGCCAACCGGTTCATAGGCCGCGAAGCTGACCTTCTGGCCCTCGAAGAGGCGCTGAAGCACGCTCGTCTGGTCACGGTGCTGGGCCCCGCCGGCATGGGCAAGACGCGATTGGCTCAAGAGCACACGGCAAAGGTCAGCGTGGCGGCCATCGCCGATCTGTCTGATGTGCACACGGCCGGAGGCGTGGTGGCGGCGGTCGGCGCGGCGCTGCAGCTGAGTCCCGGGGGCCAGCAGTCCCTGCAACAATCCACCGACGCCATCTCGCGAGCACTCGCAGAGCGGGGCGGCTTGCTGGTTTTGGACAACCTCGAGCAGGTGGCCGACGAGGCCGCGCCGTTGATCACAGCCTGGTTGGCGGCAGCCCCGGACGCACGGCTGCTGCTGACGTCCCGCGAGCGGCTCGCGGTGACCGGCGAGGCGGTCATCGAGCTTGCCCCCCTGCAGCTCAACGAGGCCTCGCAGCTGTTTGTCGAGCGCGCCCGTGCGCTGAAGTCCGGCTGGTCACCGACCGCCGACGATGACGTCGCCATCAAGCAGATCGCCACCAAGCTCGACTGCATGCCCTTGGCGATCGAGCTGGCCGCGGCCCGGGTCCGGGTGATGACCCCGAACAAGATGCTGGAGCGACTTGGGCGGCGCTTCGACCTTCTCAAGAGCAGCTCCCGGGACCGGTCACCGCGCCAGGCGACCCTGCGTGGGGCCATCGACTGGAGCTGGGACCTTCTCAATGGGTGGGAGCGCGACGCTTTGGCCCAGTGCAGCGTGTTCCGTGGAGGGTTCGATCTCGAAGCCGCCGAGAGCGTGCTGCTGCTGGACCAGCACCTCGATGCGCCACCGGAAATGGACGCTGTTCAGGCACTGCGCGACAAGAGCCTGCTGCGCAGCAGAGAGGTCGACGGGGGCGTGCGCTTCGCCATGTACGACACCATCCGAGACTACGCCGCCGAGAAGCTCGAGGAGGTCGACGGCGGGCCCGCCAGACAGCGGCACCAGCACTGGTACCTGAAGCTCGGCGAGCGCTTGGCGACCGAGGCGGTCGGGCCACAAGGACCGGCTCGACTGCGAGAACTGGCGCGAGAGGAAGGCAACCTGATCGCCGTGCACCAGGCAGCATTGGGAATCGACGCAGACAGTGCCGCCAGGGCTGCACTGGCGCTCGAGCCGCTGTTGTCCACCCGCGGCCCCTGGGAGTCCCTGCATCGACTGACCGACGTCGCCGTGCAATCGAGTGCCGGCGGCAGCCCCGCCATGGCTGCAAAGGCGCTGTGCGCACGCGGCAATGCAGTCAGGCAGCAGGGGCGCATGGACGAGGCCCGCGCCGACTTCACCGCCGCCTTGAAGCTGGCCCGAGACGGCAATTCGCCCCATGCCGAGGGCTATGCACTCGCTCTGCTGGGCATCGTGGCCCGGGCGGTCGGCGAAAAGTCCGAGGCGGACACCTGGCTCGACCAAGCGCTGACGACCGCGCGCGGGTGTGCCGATCTGCGGACCGAGGCCGTCGCGCTGGTGTCGACCAGCTTCTTGCGCATGGAGCAAGACCGGCACGAACAAGCCGAAGAGGCCACCCGACGTGCGCTCGTGATCAGCCGCGAGATCGGAGACACCAACGTCGAGAGCCTGGCCCTGATTCAGCTGGCCAACATGATGGCGGACGACGGTCGCCTCGAACAGAGCAAGCAGGCCTATGGCGAGGCCATGACCCTGGCGCGGTCGACGGAGAACCGACGCACCGAGGGCATTGCCCAGGCGAATCTGGGCATCGTGTACCTGGAACAGGGGCGCATCGACGAGGCCAGTGCAGTCATCGAACAGGCCATCGAGCTGTCCCGAGGCGTGGGCAATCGGCGCTTTGAGGGCATCGCTGTGGGCTACAAATCCCTCTGCGCACGCGAACGGGGGGAGCTGGAGCCGGCGGCGGCGCTGTGCGACCGGGCCATCAGCATCCACCGCGACATGGGCACCGTGCGATGGATCTGCGAAGAGCTGCAAAAGAAGGGGCTGATTGCCCTGTTGGCCAGCAAGCCGGACGACGCCCGCAGCTGCTTTGTCCAGGCCATCGAACAGAGCGGAGAGGGAGGCCTGGCCTTGCAGGACGGCCGCTCACAGGCGCTGCTCGGCGTCGTGCACGCAGACCAAGGGCGACTCGACGAGGCAGTCGCCGCCGTCGACCAAGCTGCGCAGACCCTCGCGGCACTCGAAGACGCCTATGCACCGGTGCTGCTCGAGCTGGCTCGAGGCCACATCGACCTCGCCCGAGCCAAGACCGGCGATGAATCGGGACGTGGGGCCGCACAAGCCCGCCTTGCCGCGGCTCGTCCAGTACAGGCGGTGTCCCTCGAAGTCCGCACCGGCATGCGCCTTCTGCAAGCCGCATTGGCCCGCACTGGGGTGGTCAGTGGCGCTCCCGACCCCGCGGACGCCCACCCCGACTCACTCCAGGTCGGCCCGGGAAGCCGCTGGTTCCAAGCCCCCGGCCACGAATCCGTCGACGTCTCCCGGCGGCGGGTGCTTCGCAGGATTCTGGAAGGACTGGTCCACCATCGGCAGCACCATCCGGGCAGTGCACTCGACACGGCAGGGGTGCTCAAGTCCGGCTGGCCCGGCGAGAAAATCATCGCCGAGGCGGGACAGAACCGGGTTTATGTCGCCATTGCCACGCTGCGAAAGCTCGGACTGGGCGAGCTGCTCATCACTCGCAAGGACGGCTATTTGCTGGACCCGGGCGTGCACCTCATCCGGTCTTGAGCTCACTCGACGCCGAGTGCTTCCTTGAGCTGGTGCTCAATCGAGTCATACGAAGGCCCGGTCGGGTACTCATCCAAGGCGCGCTGCCACATCGCGATGGCCTCGATGCGCCGGTCCAGCACCATCAGCGCCTCGCCATACTCCTCCATCGTGCTCATGGTTTCTTCGTCCTCGTCCTTGCCACTAGCGGACAGCTCTTGCTGCAGGGCAAAGAAATCGCCCTTGTTGCCGACCACCTGTTCAGCCAGCTGAACTTCAGCGGTGGCCACATCGATCAGGCGCACGTCGATGCGTATCTGGGGGTCGACCGCCGCGATGGAGCCTGTGACCGCATGGGAGGCGCCCAGGGCCTTGCCCAGCTTCTGGGCCGTGTCGGCCTCGAACAGGCTCGACTGTTGCAGGTGCAGCTCGACAATCAGCTCTTGCAGGCGCTGCCGCTCGACGACCACGATCTCGTCATTGCGGGCTAGGTCGGTGACCATCATGTCTGCCAGCCCCTTGCCGACCACGTCGTAGGTGTCGTCCCCGGTGTTGTTCTGGAAGTACAGCACCGTGACGACGAGGCCCTGCTCGGCGGGACTGACGACGGATGGCGAGCCCGGAGCTCCACACGCAGCAGTGAGTACGGCAACGACGATCAGGACAATGGCAAAGGGATTGCGCACAGGGGATGTCTAGCAGAGTGCGGTAGTTTCGGGCATGGATGACGTGTCCGAACCGCCAATGCGCATGCTCGAGAGCCGCTACGTGCTCGAAGAGGCACTGGGCAAGGGCGGCATGGGCAAGGTCTACAAGGCCCGTGACGTGCAGACCGACGAGGTTGTGGCGGTCAAGATCCTGGCCCCGGCCGCCATGAAGTACCCCGATTGGCGCAGCCGGTTCATCGCCGAGGCCAAGGCGATGACGGTGCTCGATCATCCGCACATCGCACAGATCTTCCACGTGGGAGAGCACGAAGGATTGCTGTACTTCGCGATGGAGCTGACGCCCTATGGCTCCTCCTATGACATGGTCCGCTACGGACGCGCCCCCGACTCGCCACTGTGGGGTCTTCGCATCGTGTTCGAGCTGTTGATGGCCCTGGCCGCAGCTCACGACAACGGCATCGTGCATCGGGACGTCAAGCCGGCAAACTTGCTGATCACCGAGCGCGGTGTGGCACTCACCGACTTCGGTCTGGCTCGCCTCGAAAACCTGACGGTCGCCCACCGAACGGGGACCGGCGAGCGCTTGGGCACCCGCGGCTACATGGCTCCGGAACAACAGACCGACGCCAAGAGCGTGGGTCCATCCGCCGATCTGTACGGTGCGGGCGCCACTCTGTACGCACTGCTGTCCCGCAAGAATCCCGCCGACCTCTCGGCGGCATTGATGGACCCCGAGAAGATTCTGGCGGCCGTGCCACGGCCGGTCTGGCCCGTGATCATCCGGTCGATTCAGTACAAGACCGAGGACCGCTACGCCGACGCCGAAGACATGGCGTTTGAGCTGGCCCATGCCAGGGACGGGGTCGCCGAGAACTTTGGGCATGCTGCGGTGGCCGACCAGTGGATGGACGAGTTTCGCCGCAAGCGGGGGGGCGAGAAGTTCGAGGCCGACCTCGAGCTGTGGGAAGAGCCCACGGCAGTCGGCATCGAAGAGATCAACCGCATCGCGCCGGCCGACATCTCAGAGCTGCCGCCACCACCCGAGCCCACCATCGCTCCGATTCCGAGCTCAGCATGGGCGGCGGGCGCGGTCATAGCGGCGAGCGTGTTGGCGCTCGCCGCATGGTTCGCGACCTAGAGACCGGCCCCCACAAACGGGAGCCGGCCCTATGCTGCCGGTCCGGCCCAGATGACCAGCAAGTCCGGGGTCTTGCGGCGGTTCACGAACACCGCGACTTCTGAGCGAAGCCAAGGTGTCGCGCGCAGCAAGCCACGCTCGAGCTCGTCGATCGGGACCGCATCGGCGGTCTGAATGCGGACGCACAAGCGACGTGCAGTGGGCGCCGGGCGAACCTCCACCACCCAGCATCCCTGCAGGAGCGGGTCAGCGCTCGCACCAAGGGCCAGATCGATGGCTTGTTCCACTCGACTGCACAACTGCAACAGCTTGTGATCCGCAGAAGTTCTGCGTTTCATTTTTCAAGTTGTCCGAAACAGGGGAAGCGGTCACCACAGCGGGCGACCGATTGACTAGCGGCAGTACATCCGGGGCATTGCAAGCATGTTGTTCCTCCTGTCGGGCGAGACTCTTCTCACCACTCTCGGACATCGTAATGGCCGACTGGTTCCCAGCCTCCAATCGAGACAGCCCGTGACGTTCGGCCCTGCAAGGCGACCGCCTGGCCATCACCAGCTTCCTCGAGAGCCTGCAGGCCCCAGCACCCGATTCCTGATCGCAACCGGACCCCAATCCCACTGGGGCCTTGTTTCATCGCGTTTGCGTGAGGTAAGAACCCCACGTGACCACGCTCGTCATCGAACCCACGACCGTCTCTGGCGCCGAGCTAGACCACTACCTGGAACGGGGCTGGTACCGCATCGGCAACACGATGATGACCTGTCGCTACTATGTGTCCGAAGGCGGATGCTACGCGACCATCTGGACCCGTCTGCCCCTCAAGAACTATGCGTTTCGAAAGGGCCTGCGAAAACTGTTGAGCCGCCGGCAGCGCCGCTTCCGTACGACTGTGCAGCGCCTGGTCCTGGACCACAAACGAGAGGACCTCTACACCGCCTACTTGTCCGTCGCTCCCGGCGAACGTGCATCGACCCTCGAGGAGTTCCTGGGCGGAGAGCAAGGCATCGGCATGTTCGACACCTGGGAGATCGGAATCTGGGACGGCGACACGCTGGTCGGCATGTCGTTGTTCGATCCCGGTGACATCGCCATGCAGAGCCTGTCAGGCCTGTACCACCCCGACTATGCCCGCTACGGACTGGGCTTCTACAGCATGGTCTTGGAGGTGAAGTACGCCATGGAGCTCGACCTGGAGTACCACTACTCCGGATACGTCGTTCCGGGCCTGCCATTCATGGACTACAAGTGGCGTCTGGGCGGCGACATGGAGGTCTTGCACCCCGACCAAGGCACGTGGCAGCACCACTCGGAGCTCGATGACATCGAGAACCCCGCCGATCGCCTAAAGGCCGAGCTAGCGACCGCCGACGTGGCCCTTCGGCTCGCGGGCCTTCGCAGCCAATGGCGGCTCAACGAGATGTTCGAGGCGCGCCACATCGACCCCGCGCTGTCCGCTTGCGTGATTCAGCCACTGGTGCTCGATCTGGACCCCGAACGCGATGGCGGCATGCGCACCCTCATCACCTGGGAAGTCGAGCGCCGCATGTTCTTGCTGCTGCGCTGCGTACAACTGATGGGTCGCTTGGTCCCTGCCGACGGTGACGAGTCCCGCGCCCGCACAGTCACATATTGGTTGGTGGTCGACGAGCTGGCGGCCAGCACCATCTCAGAGCACATCGCCGCCGCCGCCAAGAAGGCCATGCGCTAGCGCAACTCCAGTGGTCCCACGGTGACGGCAATGCCATCGATGAGTCGCTCGGCCGCGTCTGTGGCGGTCGTGTCGTCGGGCAGGAACGGGCTGACCACCAGCAGATCATGGTCAAAGAAGGCGACCGAATCGGGAATGGTGTGCGGCGTGCCGAGGCCCAGGGGCATGTAGTCGTTGGCCTCGAAGCTCAGAAAGCGGTGGGACTCGCCAAAGCCATCGTCGGAGCTGTTGATGACCCGAGCGGCAAAGTTCGGAGCACGGTGCCAAGCCATGACCACTCCCACGTCCTCGCTTGCAATCGACGCCCATCGATCACCCGCGCCAATCTCGCGGCGCAGGGTCTGACCCGAGTCGACGAGTGCGTCCTGCCGCGACTGCCACGGCCGCATGCCGCGGGTGAAGTCCAACGGATGCTGTTCGAGGGATTCGCGGGTGGTGACCGCATGGATGCGAACCCACAGCTCGGGTTGGCCCGCAAAGGCCCAGTACTCGTAGCTATAGCTGTACCCAGCCTGGTCATTGGAGCGCAGGCCCGTCGCGCGAACACCCGCCGCCACCGGTCCGCTCGACAGCACCTCGAATCCGCCCGCTGCTAGGTCTTGAGGGCTCATGTTCCAGCCGCCAGGTGGCGACTGCCCGTTCAGCCCATTGCCGTAGTCCGAGTCCGCCTGCGAGGTCAACACCGTCGAGAATGCGGTCAGGTCGGCCAGCAAGCCTCCGCGGTCGCGGTCGAAGTTCGCCACCATAGCCCCCGTCCGCAGCCCATCGACGCCCACTGGAACCGTGGCCGGAAGCGCCGGAGACAGCGGGTCCCCCGGATCGTTGGCGTGGGAGCCAAAGTACAGGAACACCCGCACCGAAACGTCCCAGGCCCCGTCCGCCACAAAGGCCACAGCCCCCACATCATCGCCGACGGGCGCCTCGGAAGCGGACTTCTGCATCAAGTCCACGCGGTCATCGAGGAACTGTGCCGGCCACACGCTCAGGTGATCGGGCGACACCACCCGCAGGCTCTCCGGGGCCAAACCTGACGGGTCGCCGGCTTCATCGAGAAGGGCGGCGAAGTCGATCACTGGCGTCAGCGGCACCCCATCGATCGAGCGGGTGCCCGCGATGGCCAGCTGCACTCGGTAGGGCCAGCGGTCATCCCACCACGCATCGACGGGATCGGGTGGGTCGGTGTCCACCGGGTCGTCGGTGTCGACTAGCCCTGAAGTGTCGACAAGCACGTCGTCCGCCTTGCAGCCAACAAGCAGGAATATCAGCGCGAGCGAACGCAATGTGGACCTCCGGATTGCCCCCTAAGTGTGCCCAGTTCTTTTTTCCTTCGGGATTGAAGGATCCGCGCAGCCACTCCACAGAGTGCCCGTGCAAACTCCACATCCCCGTTGTGCGCCTCTGGCGTGGTCCCTATTGCTGTGTCTTGTACCGGCCGTCTGCCTAGCCAACGGCGGGTCGGGAGACATCGAGCTGCTGCGACCCGTGTTCTCGCCAGGCGCTCTGCCCTCTCTGGCGACCGCGACTCCGGGCGAGAAGGGCGCGGTCCGCTACGGTGCGGTGCTCGGCTACACCAACAACCCGGTCGTGCTTTACGAGTGGGGGACCGAACAAGGCGCCATCGTCGCCGACCGAATGACCCTGACCAGCGGGTTCTCGGCAGACATCACCGACCGCCACAGCGTGGACATGACCTTGCCCATGGCCGTGCAGTGGGGCTCCGAGATTCCAGAGTTCGCCGCCGACGGCTTCGCACTCGGGGATGCCATCTTCGCCCTCAACAGCGTTCTGGTCGACGGAGATGTGCTGCGCCTGGGCAGTCGAGCCGAGCTCGGGCTGCCCGTCGGAACCCGCAAGGCGTGGATGGGCGAGCAGGACCCGCGGCTGGGGTTGTCGGCTCTGGTCGTGGTGGACGCCGGGCGAATTGAGCTGCTGGGACGGGCGGGCATCGTCAGCCGGCCACAGCGGGAGGGCCCCGAGGACTACACCACCGGCCTCGAGGTGATGGTCGACCCCGCCATCCGCGTGAAGCTGTCCGAGCAACTCGTCCTATTTGCCCACACCGCCGGGCGCTTGAGCCCCACCGAAACGGCGGGCGTGCTGCCTGCGATCGAGGGCATGGCGGGACTTCAAGTGCGGGCCGCGGACTCGACTTGGCTGGACATCGGCTTCGGTCGAGGCCTGACCCGAGGCTACGGAACCACCGACACCCGCGTGCACCTGGCCGTGCGCATGACCGGGGCCCCCCCGCCTGCCGCCGCCCCCGAAGAGGCACCGGTGCTGGACGACCGTGTGGTGGTCCAGGTTCCCAGCGCTCCCGAGCCTCCTGCTCCTCTCCCTCCAGAGCCGATCGACCCCACTCTGAGCGTGCAGGAGGCGCTGGTCGAGCTGGCCAATCGCATCCAGTTCGAGAAGGGCAGCTACCGCCTGAAGCCCGAGAGCGATGCAGTGCTGCGGCAGGTCGCCACACGGCTCGCCGACCACCCCGAGCTGCTGCACATCGTCGTTGAGGGGCACGCCAGCCCCGAGGCCTCGGAAGCCTACAACTGGCGCCTGTCCCAGGAAAGAGGCCGGGTTGTGTACGACGAGCTGATGAACCTGGGCGTGCACCCGATGCGCATGTCGTACCGCGGACTTGGTGAGTACGCCGTCGAGGTCACCGGGGAGGAGGAAGAAGCCTTGAGCCCCAATCGACGCGTCATCTTCCACATCGTCGCCCAAGAGGTGGAGCCCACGGTCTGCCCCGAACCGGAACAACGGCCCTCGTGGTGGGAAGAGGAGGACGAGACATGGTAGCCCTGGCCCTTGTGCTGGCACTCACAGACGCCAGCGCCTGCACAGAGTCCCTGACCCAGGACCTCAACTGCAACACGATCGATGTGTCGCTCGAGCAGTCCATCTCGGCCACCGATCCGCTGTGCACCGAGGCGAACGCCGATTGGTACTACGATTACTACTCGTTCGGCTGCCTGTACCCCATGACCCTGCTGGACTTCGATGGGGACGGCTTCTCGGCGGGGACCATCGTGTTGCCTGAGATTGGAACAGAAGTCGATCTCATCGTCACCCTGGAGTGCGACAACTGCCCCGAGCTGCCCAACGCAGATCAGGCAGATGCGGACTGCGACGACGTCGGCGACCTGTGCGACAACTGCCCCGGCCTGCCCAACCTCGACCAGGTGAACTCGGACGTCGACGAGCTCGGCGACGCCTGCGACAACTGCATCGCCGTCGACAACATCGACCAACTCGACGGCGATGGCGACGGCTTCGGCGACGCCTGCGACAACTGCCTGACCATGGCAAACCCGGGCCAGCTCGACCTCGACGGCGATGGCGCCGGCGACGCCTGCGACCTTTGTCCCTTTGACCCGACCCCCGAGAACTCCGACAGCGACGGCGATGGGGTGGGGGATGGATGCGATGTCTGCCCAGATGTTGCCAATCCCAGTCAGCTCGACAGCGACCACGACGGCGTCGGCGACGACTGCGATGTGTGTCCCAGCTTGCTCAATCCGCAGCAGGCCGACGGCGACATGGATGGGGCCGGGGACCTGTGCGACGTGTGCCCGGTCGATGAGGACCCTGACCAGCTCGATGCGGACTGGGACGGACTGGGTGATGCCTGCGACAACTGCCCCTTCGACGTCAATCCGGACCAGCGCGACGAGGATGGCGACGGCTATGGCGATGCCTGCGACAACTGCGGCGGACTCACCACGACCGACGCCACGGACTCCGATGAGGACGGCGTCGGCGACTCCTGCGACAACTGCCCACAGACCGCCAATCCCGACCAGCTCGATGCCGACCTCGATGGACTCGGAGACGCGTGCGACGGCAACCGCTCGGTCCGGGGCGGCGGCAGCACATGCAATGCCGTCCCGTCTGCCCCCACCTCGTTGCTGCCCGGTCTCGCATTGGCCCTGTTGCTGCGGAGAAGACGATGAGCCTGACGTGGTTGCTGCTGCTTGGTGGCTGCATCGAGTACGAGTGGAGTCCCGAGCGAGAGGACGTCGATGCGCGAGCGGTTCTGGTCGTCGAGCCGGAGTCCATCGACTTTGGCGAGGCGGTTGTCGGCACCGAGGCCACCAGCCTGTTGACGCTGTCGAATCAGGGAACGGCTCTGCTGCGGGTACAGGCGGTCCACACCGACGGCAACACGGCCTTCGAAGTCGTCGACGATGGCGCTCCGCCGTGGGACATCGAGATCGGCGGCGAGCGTCATGTGGCGATTCGTTGGACAGCCAGCGACCCGGTCGACCTGGGCTGGGCCATCATCGACAGCACCGACCAAGCACAACCCAGCGTCGAGGTCCCCCTCACCGGCGTCAGCTTGTCCCCATTGCTGGACGTGCAGCCCGACCCGCTGGACTTCGGTGAACAGCGTCTGGACACCGAGACCTGGGCCTTGGCCAGCGTGCGCAACGCCGGCACCCACGCACTCACCGTCGAGTCCGCCGAGGTTCAGGGTCCGTTCTCGGTGGACAAGACCGGCCTGCCCATCGAGCTCGAGGCCGGCGATGAAGTCTGGCTGCCGGTGTCGTACACGCCGACCACTCCGTCGGATGCGGGCTGGCTGACCGTCGCGAGTCCGACAGGAGGCACCGTTGCCGTCCCGCTGACTGGCATCGCCGTCTGGCCCACGTTGGTGGTCGAGCCCGAGCCGGTGGACTTTGGCGATGGCCCCGGCGACTGCTCCGCCTCGCTCCAAGAGCTGACGCTGCGGAATACCGGCGACATCGGCCTGACGGTGCACCAGCTGGACCTGCCCACCGGCGTGGTGACCTGGCGTCCGCCTCCCTACCCCATCGCTCCCGGGGGCGAATTTGCGCTGACCGTCGGGCTGACTGAGCCGCGGGCCCGCATGAACGAGACCCTGGTCTTTCACAGCGACGACCCCGACGGACCGCTCGCAGTCAGCGCCATCTCGGGGCAGTTCGAGGCCCTGCTGGTCACAGGCGACGCCGACTTTGGACCTCACCCTTCGAGCTGTCCACTCGCCCCTCGGGTCGAGGTGCAGAACGCTGGCAATGCGTGCGTGACCCTCGATGGCGTGCAGCTGCCTGCGGGCGTGAGCACGACCTTCTCCTTCCCACGCCTGTTGATGCCTGGAGAATCGATCGAGCTGCCCCTCGAACTGAGCACGGACGCGCTGGTCGATGACATCGGCTGGGTGCTCAATGACGGCGAGAGCGGTCCAGCTTCTTTCCTCGTGCGACACATTGGAATGGGCGCTGACCTGAGCTTCGACCCGCCCCTGCTCGATCTGGGCATGGGCGAGTGCGGCACCGGCACCCGCTTCGTCATGGAGGCGGCGGGGGATGGCTGCTTGGAGGTGACGTCGTTCGACATGCCCGCCGGCTTGGCCCTGGCTCCCTGGTCCCGGCCCGCCCCCTTTGTGCTGATGGACGGCGAGACTCAGGATGTCTTCGTCGTGCGCACCGACTTCACGTCCCCCATGCCAGCGACGGTCACGGTCCAGACCAGCTCCGGGCCCTTCGAGCTGCCTGTCGACGCTGGCAACGTCGAGCCCGTCGTGACCGCGACCGAGGTCGAGCTGGGCCCCGTACCCAACGGCTGCCGCTTGATGGAGCCTGTCGAGATCGAGAACGAGGGTCCCGGCTGCGTCACCATCACCGGGCTCGACCTGCCCGCCACTGTCGCGACCCCGGCACTGTTCCCGATGGTGCTTGCTGAAGGGGAGACGCGCACCATCAACCTGGCCCAAGAGGCCCCGGTCGAAGTGTCCGTCGACGCCGACGCCCAGCTGCATCTGGCCCACACCACCGAGCCCCTGCTGTT
>CAYYHT010000136.1:0-13126 GCA_964471355.1 uncultured Enterobacteriaceae bacterium | reverse complement strand
CCGTCGCTTTGCGGCGCGTTTCTTGAACCAGGGTTCGTAGTAGTCCAGGTAGTTGCCGAAGAAGTCCAGCCAAGGCTCGTTTTCGTCGAAGTACTCGGCCACCTCGCCCAGGGCAAGAGCCGCCTCGCCGGGAACGATGTCGTTGACCTGCCCATTGTAGGGGTGGTTGTCCGGCACATAATAGGCGTGAAACTTGCCATTTGGCAGGCTCTGCGACAGCACAAACATCGCCATCTTGCGGATGTTTTCGTCTTGAGAATGGTCGCCGCTGGCCTTGGCCCACTCGACCCAGCCCAGCAGTGCGACGGCCACGGTGCCGAGCTTCTGGTTGTTGTTGTACCGGAACAACATGCTGTCCGGTGGCGGGTGCAGCAGGGTGGCGTGCTTGGGGTCGGTGTCTTCGACTTTGTAGCGCAGCAGCCAATCCATGGTGTGTTCGGCGCCTCTGAGGTAGCGCTCGTCGGACCGGTAGCGGTAGGTGTCAGCCAAGTCGCGGGCCGCCAAGATGTGGCGGACCTCGTTGTACTCGGTCGACATGCGGTTCTGGGTCGGCCAGAACTTGTAGTTGATGCTGCCGTCCTCGCGCATGTTGCGAAGCCACCACTCGCCGCCATCGACGAGCATCTGGCGCAGCACGTCGTCGGTCATGTCTTCCATGGTGGTCTCGGGCAGGCCGCGCACCAGGCGAACGGTCTGGCCGCCGCCGCCGGGACGATCTTCGACGAAATGCTGCGTGCGAATCAGGTCAAGCTGGGTTCGCGGGTCTTTTTCCCACGGTCGCTCGTCCTTCCAGCCGCCCTGCTTGGTGGCCTCGCGCAGGAACTTGTCGGCGCTCTTCCAGCTGTGCGTCATCAGCTCAGAGCCGGGCATATATGTGAACTTTTCGTCCTTGATGCCCTTGCGCTGGCGGAACATCATGCCGTCGATGCCCATCTCCCACAGGTCGAAGATGGCGAAGCGGCTGCGGGGCTCGACGACGGCGCGCTCCATGACGACATGCAGGTCGATGCGGGTCTCGTCGAGGCGGTCCCAGATGTTGCCGTGTCCGTAGATGGCGACCTCGCGCTGCCAGCGCTTGATGATCTTGGCCGACAATTCATCGAGCACGCGCTCGATGTTGGTGCCCACGGAGTGGCGGGTTGCGAGGGTCAGGCCCTGCAGGCGAATGCTGGCGATCAGGCGCACCGCCTCGGGGTTCCACGACTGTTTGGGTGCCTTTTTCCGATCGCCGGCGAGGCGCGCGCGCAGTCCCTTGAGAAGCTCGTCGCCGGTAGCGAGCGGTACCCGTGAACGGGAGCCGCGGACTGTGTAGATCATCAGCTCGTCGGTGACGTAGCGAAGCTGGTGGTACTCGAGGAAGTCGTGCTGGGCCAAGCGGGACAGCACGCGGCTGTCGCGATCGAGTGCACCGGTGATGTCTCGATGCACGATCAATACCCGGACACCGCGGTTGCGCAGCTCGTCAGCGAGGGCCTTCTCGTCGGTGGCCATGCCCAATTCGATGAGCTTCTGGTCGCTCTGGAACTGCGTCTGGGTCGCGTCGATCTTGAGCTCCGGTCCCGCGACAACAACGCCCTTGCGGCTGGAGCTGCCCGTCACAAGCTCGTTGATCTTGGCGTTGGCGCCATCGGACGGCATGACGGTCTTGAGCTGCGCAAAGCAGTCTGCAAGTCGTGCTTCGGGCAAACCAGTGAGTGGTCGGCAGGCGCGTGTGCGATCGGGTGTGGTGACAACCCGCTCGTTCGCATCGACGCCAAACTGATTGCCGTCCTGGCTGTTGTAGAGCACAACAGCGGCGACAATGCCGAGGGCGCCGAGCCCGATCCAGCTGGGATCGATCTTCATAGGTGAAACTCCGGCCGCCATGGATAACTCTGCGCCCCTTGACACGCCCTGTTCACGGAATAGAAGGCCGGGTCGAATGTCCCTGCAGATTGGGGACCAAGAGGATCCAGATGGCCAAGACCAGCATGATTAACCGGCAGAAAAAGCGCGAAAAGCTCGTTCGCAAGTACGCCGCCAAGCGCGCCGAATTCAAGCGTCGGTCGCTCGACGTCAAGCTCAGCGCCGAAGAGCGTGCCGAAGCTCGCGCCGCATTGGCCAAGCTTCCACGCAACAGCTCACCGGTCCGTTTGGTCAGCCGCTGCATGGTCACTGGCCGTCCGCGCGCCGTCTACAAGAAGTTCCGTCTGTCCCGCATCGCTTTCCGCGAGCTGGCTCACAACGGACACCTGCCAGGCGTGCACAAAGCTTCCTGGTAGCAAGGGCGTAAGCCAACTATGGGCGGCCTTTGAGCCGCCCTTTTGTGCTCAGGGAACTACACAAGCAGAGCGGCGCCCACGTACTTGCTGAGACGTTGCTCGACCCCGGCCGTCATCGCTTCTTTGAGCTGCGATTCGGGCAGTTCGCCGCCTTCGTTGCTCACGGTCAGCGCCCCGGTACTGGCTAGCTCGACAAGCCCCTGCGCTAGCTCTGCCTGGTCGCGGGTTCCGTCCATCATCGGCAGCAGGGCGCGATCGAGGCTGTCGGGCTGCAAGCCCTGGTGACGGCGGTTGGTCAACCAAGGCAGCTTCTGCTTCAGCTGCCAGCGCGCCAGCGGCGAGCTCGTCGGGGTGGGGCCGGCCTGCGTCGGCAGGTCTCGTTGTCGACACAATAGGTCCAGGGATTGGTCGGCACACAATGCCAGCAGCTCGGTTGTCGTCGCTGTGGTCTCGGCCAGCGAGTACTCACGGGGGTTGGCGCGATTGGCCTGCCTGAGCGTATCGGAGACCCCCTGGGTGTCGCCTTGACGGCCTTCGGACGTCACCTCTGCATAGACAAATAGCTCCCGCAGTCGTTCGGGGAGTGGATCCGGTGAAGGCTTCAGCTTGCTGATCACACTCTTGTGAAAGGTCCGGTTGCGCACCAAGTCGTCGAGCTGTTGAAGCTCAAAGCGGCTCGACGCCAAGTGCCCAACCCCGGCGCGAAGGTCGGGACTCATGGACTCGGGTCCGAGGTGGGTGAAGTCAGCCTCACCCAAGTAGTGCAGGCCCGTGTCCGTTGCAGACTGGGCGAACTCCGCGAGCGAGAACGCGCGGTTGTCCGGCTCGAGCAAGTCGTGAAAGACGAAGGAGTCATCGCGCTTGCGCAGTTGTTCGCGTTCGGCGGACAGCCATCGCTCCCAAGGGATGCCTTCAGCTTGATGTTCGGTGAGAAAGTGCAACAACGCCCGTGCTTGGCTCACTTGCTCGCGGGGATCGGCGATTCCAGCGGTGTGAAAGCGCATCATCCAGCGCATGGCGCTTCGCGAGTGCCAACCCGGCTTGGCGTTGTAGGAGACAAATGCCATTCCGTTGTCGCTCAAGGACTCCGAGATGACTGCCAAGAGGCGGGCGCGGGCATCGTCCGGAACCCAGCTAAAGAAGCCGTGGGCGATGATGTAGTCGAACTTCCCCGATGGCGTCCACTGCCTGAGGTCCGCGGTCTCGAACCGCACGTTCTTGGCGTCCAGCTCTCGTGCCTGCCGCTGCGCCTGCTCAATCTGACGGGGAGACAGGTCCAGGCCCACAAACTCGCTGTCCGGAAGCTCGAGCGCCATCGGAACCAGGTTGCCACCGCCGGCACATCCGACCTCCAGTACTCGGCAAGCTGTCGGCCTGGTGGGGGCTAGGCCATGGAGGATGCCCAAGGCCGCCAGGCGGTCCGGATGGGAGCGTCCGAACGCCTTGGAGGGGTAGGGGAGTTGGTCGTAGAGCTCGGCGAGGTGCACGGGCCCAGACTACGCCGGTCGGGCCACACCGTACAGGGCGCCGTGACGGGCCCACAGATAGGACAGCAGGTCCTCGACTGAGTCGCGATCGCCGACCGCTGCGCGAACGATGTCCGGGGCGTCGTCGATGTGGCCGCGGTGGTGCACACGGGTCCGCAACCACTCGAGCACACTGGCAAACTCACCCGCCTCGACCTGGGTCCACAGGTCGGGAATGTCCTGCTGCATCTGCGCGGCCAGTGAGGAAGCGTAGAGGTTGCCCAGGGTGTAACTGGGGAAATAGGCGAACGCGCCACCGCACCAGTGCACGTCTTGCAGCACGCCATTGGAGTCATCGGAAGGGCTGATGCCCAGGTACTCTTCGTACTTGGCGTTCCAGGCGGCAGGCAGGTCGGCAATCGAGAGCGTGCCCTCGAGCAGCTCGAGCTCGAGCTCGAAGCGCACGATGATGTGCAGGTTGTAGGTGACTTCGTCCGCGGCGACGCGGATGAGTCCCGGCTCGACGCGATTGGCGGCGCGGTACAGATCGGCGGCCCGCACCTTGGATTCGGGGAACGCTTCGCGGAAGGGGGTCTCGAACCAGTTGAAGAAGGCCTGGCTTCGGCTGATGAAGTTCTCCCAAAAGCGGGACTGGCTCTCGTGCAAGCCCAGGCTGGCCGCATCGCCGACGCCGGTGCCGACGAATTCGACGGGAATGCCCTGCTCGTACATGCCGTGTCCGGCCTCGTGCACGGTGCCGCCGAGTCCCGACAGAAAGTCGTCGGGGTACAGGTGCGTGGTGATGCGCACGTCACCTGGGCTGATGCCGATTGTGAACGGGTGCTCTGCGGCGTCGAGTCGTCCACTGTTGAGGTCGTAGCCCAGGCTTGGCAGCAGCTTCATGTGCAGTGCTTCTTGGGTTTCGACGTCGAACTGCTCGCTCAGTTCAGGCAGCTGCTCGACGCTCTTGACGGCTTCGATGAGCTGGACGAGACCGTCACGCAGGCGCGCAAAGATCGGTCGCAGCTGCTCGACGGTCATGCCCGGGTCGAAGTCTTCGAGCAGCACGTCATATGGGTGTCGGTCCGGGTCGATGGCTGCGGCCTTCTCTCTGGTCAGGTCCAGGATGGTCTGCAGGAACGGCGCGAAGCTGTCGTAGTCGTTGTTCTTTTTGGCTTCGACCCAGGCGCCGAATCCCGCGGCCTCGGCCTTGGCGATGCGCTGGACTAAGTCGCTGGACAGCTTGGTGGACCGGTCGTAGCCGCGTCGCGTATTGCGCACACCGCCCTGCTGAACCTCGTTGAGGTCGTCGGCAGATTCGAGACTGGTCAGCCACTGGCCGATGCGGACGTCGGTTGCTCGTTCGTGGATGAGCTTGGACATGGCCGCCATCTGGGAGCCTCGGTGAGGGGCGGCAGCCGCTGGCATGTTGGTCTGTTGGTCCCACGCCAGCATCGCGGCGACGCTGCGCAGCGTGGCGGTCTCGGTGAGGTGATTCTTGAGCTGGGACCAGGCAGCGGGATCGGACAAATGGGCACCCTCGTTAGAAGGCGCCCAATAGCTTGTCTAGCAGTGATTTTCAACCGCTGGGAAGGACTCTAGCGGCTGCTGTACACACCCTCGCCCTTGAGTCGGGCGGCGGTGCCGATCAGGGCGACCAGCTCGGCATCGGCTGGGTACTCGGGGCGAGCCGCTGCTTTGGCCCATCCCTGCACCTGGCGCAGGCTGATCTCGGAGACATGCGGGCTGCCTCGCAGAATCTCGGCAAAGGCCGATGCGCTCGCGGCGATGCGGAACTGGTCCGACGCCTCGTTGAACTGGCTCTTGACGTGCCGAGTGTTGAGAGTGAAGGAGCGCTCGACGGCGGGGCTGTCGGCTCCCGGCGCTTTGTTGCGGATGCGCACTGTTGCGATGTCCCCCGCAGCGTCGTCGGCCAGTGCGACCTCGTACAGGGCCGTGACCTGATGGCCCGCGCCAATCTCGCCAGCGTCCACCGCATCGTTGCGGAAGTCGCGGTCGGCGACGTCGCGGTTTTCGTAGCCGATCAGTCGGTAGGCCACGACGTCCTCGGGATTCCAGTCGACCTGGATCTTCACGTCCTTGGCGATGACTTCCATGGCACCAGTCAGCTTGTCGACGAAGACGCGGCGCGCTTCCGCTTCGGTGTCGATGTAGTAGTAGTTGCCGTCGCCGTCGTTGGCCAGACGCTCCATGCGGGTGTCTTTGTAGTTGCCGTTGCCGTAGCCGACAGTCGTCAAAGTCACGCCCTTGTCGGCATACTTGCGAATCTTGGCGGTCATGGCCTCGTGGCTGGTTTGACCAACGTTTGCATCGCCGTCGCTGCACACGATGACCCGGTTGACCTGTCCCTCCTTGAAGGTGGCATCGGCCAAGCGGTACGCCAGGTCAATGCCTGCGCCCATGGCCGTCGAGCCGCCGGCGCTCAGGCGGTCAAGCGACCGGATGATGGTGCTCTTCTGACTCATCGGTGTCGGCTCGAGCACGATCTCGGTGCGCCCGGCGTAGGCCACGATGGCGACCGTGTCGCCGTCCGCCAGCTCTTCAGTCAGCATCTTGAGCGTCTTTTTGACCAGCCCCATCTTGTTGGCGGCCTGCATGGAGCCAGACACGTCGACCAAGAAGGTCAGGTGCACCGGCTTGCGCTCATCAAAGCTGACGCGCTTGCCCTGCACACCGACGCGGACGAGGTGATTCTCTGGATTCCAGGGAGCGGGGCTCGCTTCGAAGTCCACGGTGAACGGGTCGGACTTGGATGGGCGCTTGTACTCGTAGTCGAAGTAGTTCACGAACTCCTCGACACGGACGGCACTCGTGCTGGGCAGGTAGCCGTTGTTCAGTTTGCTGCGAGTGATGGAATAGGCCGCGGTGTCGACGTCGATGGCAAAGGTGGACAGGCCGTCCTTGCTCGTGATCGTGAAGTCGTTGATGCCGTAGTCGGTGTACTCCTCGCTGTTGTTCTGCAGGTGAGCAGGAACCTCGGTGCGCGCCGGTTCTGCTGGGGGCACGAACGCGATTGGGGGAGGGGGAGGAGTCGTGCGTGGGACGCTCGCAAGTCCGTCGGCGTAGCCAATCGAGCCGCCGCCGCTAATGCCGCCGACCCCGGAGTCGGCGCGCTTCTTGGCCTTGTGCGGCGCGGACTTTGGAGCCCGGGTGATTGTCCGACTTGGTGCGCTTGCCGCGGCCATCTCCATGATGTCGTACGACCCGTCGTCGTCGCCGACGTCCATCGAAGGCGCCGGCTCGGCTTGCGGCATCACCATTTGTGAACGCGCAGCGTCCTTCTCGGCGGATTTCGTGCCGCGCACAATCGTTGTCGTGTCCGGGGTGGACTCGCCTGCGGTGACGACGACGGCGGGCTCGGGGCTTTCCTTGCGCTCGGCCTTGGCCTCTTCTTCGACGCCTTCGGGGGCGGTGTAGCTGGCGCCGTCAGCGGGCTCATCGAGCGGCGCGTCTTTGGCGCCACAGGCGACGGTGAGAGCAAGACCAGCAACGAGGGTCGTAAAGAAAGGAACTCGGGTGCGGAACATGGGAAGTCCTCCGTTCGGGGCGCAATTCGCGGTGGGAACGGATGACGAAGCCCAGGGCTTACACCCTGTTCTTTCTTTTTTTGATCACCGGCACGCGCCCGCCATGGAGGCGGGCGGGAGCAGTCAGTCCCGCTTTGGCGGCGGGATGTGCAGCGTGTCGCGGAACGACTTGCGCTCGCGGAAGCTGAGCCCGGACGGCGGCAGCAGCGTGTCGGGGTTGCCGCCTTCGTTGATGATCGAGCGCAGCACTTCGAGCTCGCGTCGGCTGAAGAATGCTCCGCCGAGGCGGAAGTCTTCGAACGCTTCGTAGGCCATGGGCACCCAGTCGCGAGTGATGTCCGCAATGAGATCGCCGTACACCCGAATTTCGTACTGGGCGTGGGGATGCATGCGCAGGGACAGGAAGTGCAGCAGGTTGTGCAGGTCGATCTTCCAATACCACTGGGTGTAGTAGTTCAGCGTCAGGTTGATGCGCGCGAGCTCGCGGGCGATCTGCGGCTCACCCTCGTCGACGGGCGTGCCGTCGCCCTGGTCGTTCAGCAGCTTTTGGTAGGTGTCATAGGTTCGGGTCGCGTCGTTCTTGAGCAGCTCGAGCACCGCGGCGGACTGCTCGGCCGAGAGCGTGTCCTCTTTGCGGCCCTGCTTGTTGTCCGAGGACTGCTCGGCGAGGTGCTCGGGATCGGGCACGTAGAATTCTTTGTCGAGGATCGAGTACCGGGCTGAGTACTCGTTGACGTTGGCTGTGCGATGCCGGATCCATTGGCGGGCGATGAAGATCGGAAGCTTGATGTGCAGCTTGATCTCACACATCTCGAAGGGGGTCGTGTGGCGGTGGCGCATCAGGTAGCGGATCAGCCCGCGATCGCTGCTGGCCTTGCGCGTCCCCTTGCCGTACGAAACCCGTGCGGCCTGCACGATCGCGCCGTCGTCGCCCATGTAGTCGACCACGCGCACAAAGCCGTGATCGAGCAAGGGATGCACCTTGAACAGGCGCTCTTCGAGTGCGGGTACGCAGGGCCGGCGCGTCAGGGACGGTTCGGCGTCGAGAAGTGCCTGCAGTGCTTCGGACTGCTCGGACATGGGGCCTCCAAGGAAGGGAACCGCCCTATCCCTCCGATCCCTCGTCGGCACCCGTCTGCGACTCCCAACTCACCGCCTCTTTGTTCACGGCGTAGAAGGTGTAGTGGATGGTGCGATCCACAGTGGTCCCCCACAAGAAAACCCGAAAATGGAAGAACAGAAGATCCTCTCCCATCTCTCCAAGCAGCGCCGGTTCTCGGCTTCCTCGGCCACTTTCATCGTCGAAGTTGAAGCAGTGAAAACAGATGCCCTCATCAGTCCATTCGGTCTCGACGCGGATGTCCGGCTGATCTGGCGTGGTCTGAAATGCGAGCTCGACGGTCGCGCCGGTCTCTAGAATCAGTTTCACGGGATTTCCCATGAAGGTCGTCACCAATCCGCTCTCGACAACGCGCGCCGGACCTGAAAGAATGTCCATGGTCTACTCCTCTCAGTGGCCCTTTTACAGGGGTCTTCCGGTCTGTCTTCTTGACGTTCGGGCGGGCTCGCTCTAAGCTGTAACCACCCTTTTGTATCGTGTTTTTGGAGGCTTTGTCTCATGGCCAAATTGACGGATTTCCTCGGCCGTCCTCACTCAGGCCTCGTGCCCTTTGCCGTTTCGGCCATCGTTGTAGACAACGTGGACCCGGACGAGCTGGCTCGAATCCAAGTGAAGTTCCCGACCCTCGACCAAGAGCCCGTTTCGTACTGGCTGCGGCAATCATCGCCCAACGCTGGCAAGGAACGCGGCCTGTACGCGCTGCCCGAGATCGACGACGAAGTGCTCGTCATCTTCATGCAGGGAAGCCAGGACGTCGGCATCATCATTGGGCAGTTCTGGAATGGCATCGACATTCCGCCGCAAGAGTGCAAGGACGCCCTTCCTGGCGAGGGCAAGACCCACGCCATGACCTGGTCGGCCGACACGTTCTCGGACGGCACCACCGATCTCGAAAAGAACGACCGCCGCTTCTGGAAGTCCCGCAGCGGCCACCTGTTCGTCTTCGACGACTCAGACGGAAAAGAGTCGGTCCAGATCTGGGACGGGACCCACACGTTGGCGCTCGTCTTCGACACCGCCGATTCCCGCATCCTGCTGACGAACTCGACCGGCGACATCCACATTCGCACCGAGACCGACCTGTACCTTGAAGCCGGAAACGACATCAAGTGGAAGGCTGGCAACGACCTCAAGGGCGAGGCCGGCAACGACATTGACGAACACGCGATGAACAACTACAAATTCAAGGCCGACACCAACGTCACCATGGAGTCCGGTGCCGCGTGGAAGCAGAAGTCTGGCTCAAGCATGGACCTCAAGGCCGGTGCGGCGGGCTCCTTCAAGGCCGGTCCGATGATCACCATCAAAGCGGGCCTCGTAAAGATCAACTGAGCGCCTGCCCGGGTTGAACAGGGCGGCCGTTGTGCCGCCCTTTTTCTTGCTAAGGTGTGCCTCGTGCTCAACGACCTCCTGCAAGCCGAACTGATCGCCTGCCCTGTGTGCAGGGGCATGGTGGACGGGCAGTTTATTGACCACCCGCTGTACATGGCGCAGACGCTGGAACAGGCAGACGGGGTCGTCGTCCAGGGCTTCTTGGGCTGTCGGGGTTGCACCGTCCGTCACCCGATCGTCGACGGTGTGGCCATCGTGTTCAAGAACACCGCCGAGTGGCTTCGACAGCAAGAGCGACCGGTGTTGGGCCGCGGCGATCTGGACGCAGCGATGTCGAACTGGCTGGCCAACGCCTGGGCCGACGATCAGGACCCCAACTGGCGCCGGCAGATGCTCGGCATCTATGCCCAGGACCTGGCAGGTGAGTCGGACCGGCCCCACGAGTTCAGCAAGGCCTTGGAAGCGACCCGCCAACAGACTCGAGCGTTCATCGAGCAGCGACAAGCGGCGGTCGTGGCCAGTCTTGGAGATGATCCGCTGGTGCTCGACGCCGGTTGTGCGGTGGGGGCCTCATCTTTGGGCCTGCAGCGTGCCGGAGCGCGCGTCATTGCCCTCGACCACGACTTTGGACCCCTGCGCATGTTGGCGACGCTGCTGCGCGAGGGTTCGATCGAGGTCCCACACTGGCGCGCCGGTGGCAACGACTACTCCTCGACGACGGTGCAGCTGCCGGCCGAAACGGACCGTTCCAAGATTGCGGTCATCGCCTCTGATGCCACCGATCCTCCGTTCCGTCCGGGCATTGCTGACGCGGTGACTGCCTACAATGTCATCGACAACGTCGCCGAGCCTGTTCTGCTGTTGAGGCAGCTTCACGCCATCCTCAAGACCGGCGGAACGCTGATCAGCAGCAGCCCATATGATTGGGTCAGCCGCTGCACCGAGCCCGAGCACCGCCTGGGCGAGTCCATCCGGGCCGACCCGAAGGACGGCGACGCCGGCCGCGCGCTGATCGCCCTGTTGACTGGCTTGTTGCCCTCTCACGCGCCCGAGATGTCGATGACGGTGCAGCATGAACACCCTGGACTGCCTTGGGTGCTTCACCGGCACGATCGTTCGGCTCACCTATTCATGAGCCATTACGTTGAGGCTAGCAAGGGGTAGCGGCGCTCAAGAGCGGCGGGAAGCACGTCGTTCGTGGTACAATCCGGGCTACTCCTCTTGTTCTGTCTCTTTTGTTTTCGTGAGGAACCCATGGGCAAGCCCTGCGCGCGCATCTCCGACACCTCGGTCGGCACCCCGCACTGCCACTCTGTGCACCCCTGGAGCCCGGTCCCGCACCCGAACTCCGGCCCGATCATCAGTGGCGAGACCACCGTGTTGGTCGGCAGCATGCCCTGTGCACGCCTGACGGATCAAGGCACCCACGCCGCCTGCTGCGGACCGAATACCTACAAGATCATCAGCGCTTCTGGAACGGTCATTGTCGGTGGCAAACCCTGTGCTCGCCTGGGTGACAGCACCCTGCACTGCAGCATGGCTTCGGGCAAGATCGTCAAGGGCGAGACCACAGTTCTCGTCGGGGGCTAGGCCGATCACGGAGGACACGGGATGAATCTGTTCCTCACCAATAAGTGCAACGAGAGCTGCTCGTTCTGCTACGCCGAGACGTTCTTCAAGGGCAGTCCAAAGGCCGAGCGCAAGCAGTTCGAGACGACGATGGCGGCGCTGCACATCTACGCCGACCTCGTGAAAGACGCGCCCCCGTTGCCCGGATGGGGTCCCAACCTCGACGAGCTCACCCAGACCTATTTTGCCGCTCGCTGCGTCAATCTGCTGGGGGGCGAGCCGTCGACCCATCCCTTCTTCACCGAGACGGTCGACGAGATCCACAAGCTGAAGCTGGGCTGCATCGTGTTCACGAACGGAGGCCTGCCCCACCGGATCCAACGTGTGAAGGACAAGATCTGGTCGGTGACAGTCAACGGTCACTTCGCCCAGCGTGCGCCCGACTTGGGCTTCCCAATGGAGAAGGTCTTCGCAAACCTGCCGCTGCGTCCCGAAGACGATGTGGTCAAGGCCCTGACTGTCATCCGCGATGCGGGCATCAAGGGCATCTTCCTGGCGTTCGCGACTCCGGCGGGCGGTTCAAGGGCCAGCAGCTTTACTCCAGATGATCACGGCGACATGGTGCGCATGCACCAGCTGGCGCTCGACTTCTGCGAGAACAACGGCATCGTGATGGGCTACGACTGCTCGTTCCCGTTGTGTGTCGATGAGCGCGTCGGCCAGACCAAGTGCAGCAGCGTGCCGGTCATGGATGCCGAGGGCAACATGTCGATCTGCGGTGGCGATTACTATTACTCGCCTGCCAAGCGGCACATCAGCAGCTTCGATAGCCTGACTGATCTGCACGAGTACACCTTTGGCGTCCAGAACCGGCTGCGTGACCTGCCGTCGCAGTTCGACGTGTGCAATGGGTGCGAACACTTCAACAAGGGCTGCAATGGCATGTGCCTGGCCTACCGAGTGCGGGACGACATTCCCGCTCTTGGCAATACCCGGGAACGAGCTGCGAAATGAGTGACCCCGTTGAGCTGATCTCGCAGGCCCAAGCGCTGCTGCAGGCCGGAGACCACGCTGGTGCTGCGCAAAAATTCAGCGACGCGGTGGCCATCAAGGCGACGGGTGCGGGCTGGCAAGGGCTCGGTATCGCCACGCTGTCGGTGGGCGATGACGCGGCGGCCGCCGAGTACTTTGGCAAGGCAGCGACGTGCTTTGTCGAAGAGGGAGATGTCGGTCAGGCTGCGGTGGCCGAAGGCAACAAAGCGGCAATGGACTTCGGTGCTGGCCGGGTTGTCGAGGCAGCGGCGGGATTTCGCTCTGCCATGACCAAGCTGGCCGATGGGGGACTTGAGGGCTCTCCCGAGATCGAGATGAACCTCGCACGGGCCCTGTTCCAGTTGGGCCAAGAGGGCGAGGGCATTGAGCGTGCAGGTAAGGCTGCTCTGCTGGCCCACCGGCAGCAGAACGCCCACGCCGAGGGCAATGCCTGGGAGCTTCGCGGCGAGATGCTCGTCGCAGAAGAGCGCGGCGGCGAGGCAATTCGACCGTTTGCCCAGGCCGTCGAAGCCTTCGAGGCCGCCGGCTACCAATTCGAGACACTCCGAAGTCGGGTGCGCTTGGCCGAGGCGTGTTTTGAACAGGACCAGCATCACGACGCTGTTGCCGCCTATACAGCAGCCCTGCCCGATCTGCGGAAGTTTGGTAGCGATGAGGATGTCATCGGCGTGCTCGTGAATCTGGGCGGCGTCTACTACAAGCTTCGCGATCAAGTGCTCGCCCTGCAGTACTGCGACGAGGCCCTTGAGCGCTTCCCGGCCGCGTTGGTCGGTACCG
>CAYYHT010000135.1:0-13176 GCA_964471355.1 uncultured Enterobacteriaceae bacterium | reverse complement strand
CCGAAGTCTGCGATGGCAGCGACAACGACTGCAACGGCACCGCCGACGACAGCCCCACCGACGCGCAGACCTTCTATGCGGACACCGACGGAGACCTGTTCGGTGACGACACGGCGACCACCACCGCGTGCATCGTGCCCGAGGGCTACTCCGCCGAGGCGGGCGACTGCGACGACGCGGACATTCACACCAGCCCGACGGCGATTGAGGTCTGCGACGACGCAGACAACGACTGCGACGGCGAGGTCGACGAAGACGCGGTCGACGCGCTTATGTGGTACCAGGACGTCGATACCGACGGCTTCGGCAGCGAGCTGACCACCGTGGCGTGCGACCAGCCCGAGCAGCACGTCTCGAACAGCGATGATTGCGACGACAAGTTCGCCGACATCTACCCGGGCGCTGCCGAGCTGTGCAATGGCGTCGACAACGACTGCAACGGCGCTGTGGACGACAACGCCGATGACGCCGGAACCTGGTATGCAGACCTCGATGGCGACGGCCACGCGGGATTCGTCAGCGCGTTGGCCTGCGCCCAAGCAACGGGGTGGTTCGCCACCGCAACGGACTGCAACGACGGCAGCCCGCTCTCTTACCCCGGAGCCCCTGAGATCTGCGACGCCATGGACAACGACTGCAACGAGCAGGTCGACGACTCTGCCGTCGACGAACAGGTTTGGTACGCCGACACCGATGGCGACGGATTCGGCGACCCGGCCGTCAGCCAGACCACATGCGTGCGGCCGGCCGGCTACGACATCAGAGCCGGTGACTGCAACGACACCCTCATCAGCGTGCACCCGGGTGCTGCCGAGCAGTGCAACGGGCTCGACGACAACTGCGACACGGTCCTCGACGAGGGCTTCCCGCTGTCTAGCTACTGGCTCGACGCCGACACCGATGGCTACGGCGACGACCTGAACTCGGTCGAGGCTTGCGACACTCCCCCTGGCTACACCGACATGATCGGCGACTGCGACGACGCCTCGGCGGACGTGTCTCCAGAAGCGACCGAAGAATGCAGCGATGGCATCGACAACGACTGCAACACCACCGCGGACTGCGACGACTGGGACAACTGCAAGAACGACACCGAGACCCAGTGCTGGACCTGTCGCGACGGCTACACCGACCCCGACGAGGAGTGCGACGACAACAACGACGACGACAGCGACAGCTGCAAGAACGACTGCACTGCTGGCGTCGGCGTCTACGTCGGAACCATCAGCGTCGGCAACCTGTACACGAACCCCGACGCCATCAGCCTGCACGACGCCGCCTGCGCGTCCAACTTCGGCGGCGGCGCCCACCAGTGTTCGCAGGCCGAGCTCGAGGCTTGGGACGACTGGGGCCAAGTGTGCAGCGACGGCAACGGCAGCCACGTCATCCTTCGCGACACGCCTCTGTGGAACGCCGGCTACGGCTTCCTCTACTACTGCCGAACCTGCAGCAGCGGCAGCTACGCCAACCAGTGCAATGGCCAGCCTGTCCCCTGCTGCAGCTAGCAGCTAGTCCCGCTTGAGCCGGCCGTCACCGGTCGGCTTGAGCACCTGCATGGCGACGGTCCACAACAGTGCGGGCGCCAACATGGCCGCACCGCTCCAGAAGGCCACGTCCGGCGTCTGCAGTGACGTGTAGTCGATGAGAGCGCCGGCCAACCAGCTGGCAAAGGACATCGACAGCATCATGCCGGCGAACTCGAGCGAGAACACCCTGCCCCGGTAGTCCGAGTCGCTCGCGATCTGGCCCAGCGTCGACGCAAAGACCCAGACCAAGCCCGTGCCCACGGCAGCGGAGAAGAAGCAGAAGCCGGCGAGCCAGACGTCGGATGCGAACGCCCCCAGCGCCATGTAGGACAACGCGGTCAGCACGAATCCAGGGGCGATGAGCCCACGCATGGTGTCGGGCCTGTCACCGGTGAAGCGCCGCAACACCATTGAGCCTACGAGCGCCCCCGTCCCGCGGAATGCGTAGAGCAGGCCCATAAACAGCGGGCCGGCGGTGAGCGGGAAGTGGCCGTTTCCGTACAGCGGGATGGTCACCACGGCACCCCCGGCAAATCCAATGGCCGTCTTGAGGCTGATCACCGTGCTGAGGTACGGACGTTCGCGCAGATAGACCAAGCCGTCGGTGAATGTGGCCTTGTCGTCAGCGTCTCGCTCTCGGGGCAGCAGCGGCGGAAGGCTCCACAGAAAGGCAGCCGACACCAAGAACGTCAGTGAATCGAGGGCCAAGGCGGTGTCTGGACCCACTACCTGGGTCACCAGACCGCCGGCGGCAGCCCCAAAGGCCAAGGTCACCGACCAGGTTCCCGCCGACATCGCCAGGGCAACTGGCAGCTCGTTGGGGGCTGTGACCGACGGAATGGAGGCGGTGCGCGCGGGAATGAACAGACCCGAGAAACAGACCGTCACGATGAGAGCGCCAAAGACCCCGTACAAGCTCCCCATCTGGTGTGCGACGATAATGCCCAGCACCGTCACGGCCCGGGCAAAGTCGGCCCCGAGCATGACCAGCCGCCTGTCGACGCGGTCCACGAGTGGGCCGGCGATGGGCGTCACCAGAAAGACGGGCAGCAGCTTGCCGACCATCACGGCGGCCACGGCCTGGGCCGACCCGGTCATCTCTTGCACGATCGCGTACAGAGCGATGGTCTTGAACCAATCGCCAAAGAAGCTAACCACCATGCCCAGCCATAGGGCTCGAAAGGCCGAGTTCTCGCGAAGCAGCTGGATGTAGCCCGGAGCTGGCGCAATCGAAGGGGTGGGCACACTCACACATCGTGTATAGCTGCTGCACTTCATGCTGCCCCTACTCTTCGCCACGATTGCCATGGCCGAACCACCGACGGTGGTCGATGCCAACGCGTTGATCGTGATCGACGGCGTGCTCGACGAAGAGGACTGGAGCCGAGCCGAGCCGGTGACCGAGTTCGCACGGTTTCAGCCTGCGGAGGGCGGGTCACCATCCGGAACCACAGAGGTTCGCTTCCTGCAGGACGAAAAGTACCTGTACGTCTCGGCTCGCGTGACCGGCACCGACGACCCGGTCCGGGGCCGTGTCTCGCCTCGCGAAGCCATCAACCAAGACGACCAGATCGGCATCTACCTCGACACCTTCAAGGACGAGCGCAGCGGCTACATCTTCTATCTGAACGCCATCGGCATCCAGCAGGACATCCGCTTCAACAATGGGCAGTGGGAGCCTAGCTGGAGCACCCTGTTCAAGAGCCGCGGGGTGGTTGACGAGGACGGGCACGGCTTCACCATCGAGGTCGCCTTCCCATGGCGCTCCCTCAAGTACCCATCGACCGACGGAGAGCAGACCTGGGGGGTGATGCTTACCCGAAAAATCCCCAGCGAAGGGGCGAAATACGGCTACCCACACATCGAGCGTGGGCATCCACGCCAGTTCCAGCAAGCGGCCTCATTGATGGGTGTCAAACCGTCCAATAGCGGCAGCGGTCTCGAGCTCATCCCCCAGGTGACGGCGGTCCAGCAAGGCCAGCGCGTCGAGCCCACAGACTCTCTGGTCTACAACGGCTTTGACGAGCCGCTCAACGCCGTTCGGCCATCGATCGACGCGCGCTATGGCCTCACCCCCAACGTCACGATTGCCGGTACGGTGAACCCGGACTTCAGCCAGGTCGAGTCCGACGTGACGCGCATCGACCTGAACCAGCGCTTCGCCTTCTCGTACCCGGAGCGGCGGCCCTTCTTTACCGAAGGCGGCGACTTTTTTCGGGACCAGGCAAACACGCTCTACAGCCGCTCGATTGTCGAGCCCATCTACGGGACCAAGATCACCGGGCGCGAGGGCCCCGTCTCGGTGGCCGTTCTGCATGCGCTTGATCGCAGTCCCCTGGCCGCGGTGCACCAGTTCGGCTCTCCTTCATGGGGAGAGGACGACATCACTGACGACGACTTGGTCGCGACCTCGGTCACTCGACTGCGCACCGACGCCTTTGGCGGCGGCTATGCCGGTGTCACCTTCGCAGACAAGCGCTCACTAGACGGTGACAGCACCCACAACACCGGCGCCGTCGATGCCTCGGTCCCCCTGGGCGAGCGATGGACCGCCACCATGATGCACAACCAGTCCACCACCGGCGGGCTGTGGGGCATGGAGAACCGCCTGGGCATCAGTCGAGCGACCGGCAAGAAGCTGGGCCTGAGCGCGTCATTTGCCGACACGACCCCCGGCTACCGCCAAGAGACCGGATTCCGCACGCAGAGTGGGACCACAGCGGCCGACGTCAGCACCAACTACACCATCGAGCCTGGGGGGCGGGTCGACGTCTATACCCCCACCATCGGCGCATTTGTTTCCGTCGACCGGCACGGACTGCCCGATCAGGTCGAGAACGCTCCCGCTGACCACCTGTTGGTCGCGTGGACCGAGCACGCCGTCACGGTGGCGGGCATTCACAAGGGCAGCGCCAGCTTTGGTGTCGCGGACCACGTCGAGCAGTCGCTGCAGATTCAAGGATTCCGTGCCAGCGCGTCACTCGGCGCCAATCTGTCCACCGCCCTTTCCTACAACGTCAATGGCGTGATGGGTCGAGAGATCGACTACCAGACGCTGTCGGCCGCGATGTACCGGCGCGGCACCGTGTCGACCACCGTTCGGCCCGTCGGCCCTCTGCGCATCGACCTGACCCTGAACGGCCAGCAGATGGTTCCCGAGGGTGGCGACGCGCGGTTGTCGGCGCTCATGCGTGCGCGCGTCGGCTGGCAGTTCACCCGGACGCTCGGGCTCAGAGTGATCGAGGACTGGAGCCGCGGCACCACATTCGACGGAGTGCTGCTGAGCAGTGTGTTGCTGACGTGGCTGAAGAACCCCGGAACCGCAGTCTATGTAGGCTACACCGAGCGAACGGACGTGCAGGGAAGCGCATCTGCGATTGACCGGACTGTGTTCGCCAAAGCGAGTGTTCTGTTGCGGCCATGAAAACTTCGTGGACCGGCACCGTTCAGCACTGGACAAAGCCTGCCCGAAGATAGAAAATCGCCGTTCCGTATTTGCGTGGAGGCCCTGTGAGGCTCACTATTCTCGCCGCCCTGGCGTTCTCAAACCCTGCATTCGCCATCGAAGGCATGTGGTTGCCCGAACAAGCCTCTGAACTGTCGGACGAGATCACCGCCCTCGGGTGGGAAAAGGATCCGGCTCTGCTGGGCAAGATCGACGGCGAGATCCTGGGATCGATCGTCGACATGCAGTACTGCTCGGCCGCCTTTGTGTCGCCAGATGGACTGGTTGTGACCGCCTACCACTGCGTCACTGACGGGCTGCAGTACGCAAGCCGCAGCGGCGAAGACCTGTTCGAGAACGGCTTTTTGGCCCCCACTCGCACCGACGAGCGCCACGCAGGCCCTACCGAGCGCATTCGCGTGACCACCGGCATGGATGACGTCACGACCGAAGTGCTGGCCGGCACCAAAAAGCTTGAGGGCACCGAGCGTCTCGATAAGATCGACGACAACATCGGCGACCTGGTCAAGAAGTGCGAAGGCGCCGGCGACGTGCACTGCGACGTCGCCATCTATGGTCAGGGAACGTCCTACCGGCTCATCACCCAGCTCGAGCTCAAGGACATGCGCTTGGTCTACGCGCCCAGCAATGCCCTGGGCTACTTCGGCGAGGACGAAGACAACTGGCGCTGGCCTCGTCACTCCGCGGATGTCGCATTCTTCCGCGCCTACACCGCTCCCAATGGTCGAGCCGCCGACTACCACCCCGACAACATTCCCTACAAGCCCGACCACTGGCTCAAGACGGCACCGGCCGGACCCAAGGCCGGTGATTTTGTGGGCGTTGCGGGCTACCCCGCTGGCACCTGGCGCTGGCGTTCCGCCGCCGAGCTCGACTACCGCAATGACGAGGCCTACCCGCGTCGCGTCGAGATCGAGGGCGCCATGCTCGACATCATGAAGCGGCATGCCGACCAGAATCCCGAGGTCGCCTCCAAGATGGCGCCTCGAATTCTCAACGGCAGCAACAACTACCTGTACTACGAAGGCAACCTGCGCGGCTTCGACCGCCTGGGTACCACCGACGAAAAGTGGACCTTTGAGCAGGATCTGCGCAAGTGGATTGCCGGCGACGTAAAGCGGGCCGAGAAGTACGGCGGCGTGCTCGACACCATGCATCGCCTTCAGGCCGAGGCGTCGGCCACCGGCGCTCGCGACGAGACCATCAAGCACATGCTGCGCCACTGCCTGCTCATGGACGCGGCAGTCACGCTCTACCAGCTGAATATCGAGGCCGCCAAGCCCGACAAGCAGCGCAAGCCTGGCTTCCAGAACCGTGACCGGCCCAAGATCGCCGACGAGCTCGACAACGTCGACGCCACCTTCGATTGGCGCGTCGATCGCGACGAGACCAAGTGGTTCTTGGTCAAGATCATGGGCCTCGCCCCCGGCATGCGTCCGGCCGAGCTCGACCTCTGGTACGAGAGCCTGCCCCACCCGGGCACGGTCGAAGAGCGCATCGATGCCGAGCTCGAGTTGCTGTACAAGAACGGCGACCTGATGGACCCGGACAAGCGCCGGGCCCTCATGGACTCCAGTGCTTGGTACCTGCAAAAGTCCGACAACCCTTGGTTCAAGCTGGCCGCTGCCCTGCAGCCACACCTCGACCGAGTGCACAAAGAAGAGCAGATCCGAGAGGCCGAGTGGCGCATCGTGCGCCCGCGGTACATCGAGGCCGTCAGCGAGTTCTATCCCGAAGCGCGTCCCCGCTACGTCGACAACGACACCGGCGGCATGATCAAAGAGGGCCTGTTCTATCCAGACGCCAACAGCACCCTGCGCGTCACCGTCGGCAAGGTCGACGGCTACTTCCCTCGCGACGGACTGATCGCCGAACCACGCAGCCGCCTCGAAGGCATCATGGAGAAGAGTGGACCCGCCCCCTACGACGTCGACGAAGGCCTGTACGCGGCGATCATCGATGGCGAATACGGCCCCTATCAGGACAAAGACCTGGGCTCGGTGTCGGTGAACTTCCTCTCGACCCTCGACACCGCACGCGGCTCTTCCGGCTCCGCAACCTTCGATAGCCAGGGCCGCTTCAACGGCATCTTGTTCGACGGCAACTACGAAGCCATGGCTTCGGACTGGGTCTTCAACGACCGGCTGACCCGCTCGATCCACACCGACCTGTCGTTCATCCTCTTCCTGCTCGACCGAGTGGACGGGGCCCACAACGTGCTCGAAGAGCTGGGAATCACACCCCACTTCTCCAAGGACGAAGCGGCTGACGCCAGCCCCGAGTAGCACCGACAACCGTTGACGTGCGGACAGCGCGTCAACGTGCCATGCTGACTGCGGTTGAGACACGGGCGGGAGCGCCCCGATGGCACAAGCACCTACATCCATGCTGCTGGTCGCAATGCTGGCCTCGGCGCCGGCACACGCCGCCAGTGTCCAGGTCTTTGCAGGCGTTGACCTGAGCCTGCACCTGAACAGCAGCCACCCATTCGGCATCGGCCTGAACGTCGACACCAGCTTTATGCCGATGAACTACGGACCCGACGTCGGTACCTTCACGCGCCTGCGCTGGACGGGCTTTCGCTATGCGACGCTGTCCGCTGGAGGCCGAGCAGGTCTGCATGTGCCCATGTGGATCGGGTACCCCACCTATGCGCCGGGCTTCGGCGCCGACTTCGAATACGGCTGGACGACCTCGAGCGGCTACGGCAGCAACACCGTCATCGGCGGCTCCATTGACTCGGTGATGATGAGCGCCAGGTACAGCCAGCTTGGAAGCAAGCGTCTGTCATTGCACTCGCCGCAGTCAGATGCCAAAGATGCGCTACCGAACTGGCGTCCTCGCCGCAGTCCACTGGAGCGCACCATCGACATTGGAGCCCGAGCCGCCCTGCCCGGCACCTACTGGATCGAGGGGCGTCCGATGCGCACCGAGCGCGGCGTACAGATGCCCTCGATCGCCTTCAACCGGGCCGCGCTGGCACATCGCCCAAGCGCCCGCCGCTGGCTCAAAGCCGGTGCTGATGAGCACAGCGCCGTGCATGCCTTTGCACAGCTGGCCACCGAGCTGAGTCGGTTGGGAGCCCCCCGCGAACTGGTCGGTCGCGCCTGGAGAGCCGTCGGCGAAGAGGCCGGCCATGCACGCCTTTGCTACGGCATGGCGGCGCGGCAGCTTGGCTCGCCTGTACGGGTCCAGCCCATGCAGGCCCAGTCACGAGCCATGGGCACCCGAGCCGAAGCCCTCGTTCGACTGGCGCTCGAGTCCTTTGTCGACGGCGAGCTCGGTGAGGGGGACGCTGCGGACCGCGCACTCAAAGAGGCGCACAGCACAGCCGACCCGCTGGTTCGCGAAGTGAAGTCTGTCATCGCCCGCGAGGAGCGAGGACACGCTGATCTGGCAAAGGACATCATCGCTTGGTGTCGACAAGAAGGCGGCGGCGTTGTGCGTCGGGCGTTGGCCTCCGAGAGCCGGCTGTGCTGATCGCCCTCATATTCATGGTCTGCAGTGCCTTTGCCCAGGAGCCCACCTCAGACGTGGACTACCTCAAAGCCCTGCGCGCCTGGGACCAACGCGATTGGTCGTCGGCCTATCGCCTGTCCAACCGGGCACTCGAGGCCGACCCCGGCCATCGGCCCGCGCAGCTGCTGTCCGGATACGCGTCGCTGCGCCTAGGCCACATGGACGACGGCATCGAGAGCTTGCGAGCCATCTCGGGCACCGACGCCCCCGATGACCGCGTGCGCTACATGGCTCGGGCGGTCCTGTACCAGCGTCTGGATCGCTGGAGTCGAGACGACATCGAGCTCAGCTTCGGCATCGTCAGCCGCTGGGACGCGATTGCCCACGTGCTCAAGGGGCGGGCAGGCATCAGCCTGCAGGCTGCCATTCCGGTCAAGGACGACTACAAGCTCCGCCTGGACGGGCGCGTTGCCTTCCCCGGCGCCGGCTGGCACCTATCGGCCACGGCTTCCCGGAGCTTCAGGCTGGGACAAGGGGCTTGGCACACCGATCTGGGCCTGGGTCCCTCTGTCTGGCTGGTCAACCGGTTCGACCCGTCGTGGGAAGAGCCTCCCCCTGTGATCTTCGGCATTCGCGCGGCAGTTGGTACCGACGTGCGACTGTCCCGCGGCTTCGGGTTCAGAATCGAGACCGGCTACACCTTCAGCCCACGCATTGGCGACATCCTCGACGGCTACACCTCACCGCTCGATGTGCGGTTCACCGGGGTCTACTACTTCCACAAGAACCTGCAGAAGGCGGTTCTTAGCCCGCCTCCCTAGCAGGTTCACGCAGGTCGGCAGCCCCCTCAGCAAACTGGCGCTCGACCAGCTTGCGGTACAGCCCGCCCTTGGCCAGCAATGCGTCGTGGGTGCCCAGCTCGGCCACGATTCCGCCGTCGAGCACCGCCACCCGGTCGGCGTCCCTGACGGTGGACAGGCGGTGGGCAATCACGAGCGTGGTTCGGCCCTCCATCAGGCGGTCGAGGGCCTCTTGCACCAGGTGCTCGCTCTCGGCGTCCAACGCACTCGTGGCCTCGTCGAGAATGAGGATGGCGGGGTCTTTGAGGACCGCTCGCGCAATCGCAATGCGCTGTTTCTGTCCGCCAGAGAGGCGCACTCCGCGCTCGCCAACCTGGGTCAGGAAGCCATCGGGGAAGTCGTCGATGAAGGCCAGGGCGTTGGCGGCTTCGGCCGCGGCGCGCACCTCGTCGACGCTGGCGTCGGGCCGGCCATAGCGAATGTTCTCGGCGATGCTGGATGCAAAGAGCACGGGTTCCTGTGCGACCAGCCCAATGTGCTCGCGAAGGCTGCGCGCATCGAGTCCGGTCAGGTCGTGACCATCAATGCTGACGGCCCCCCGCTGTGGGTCATAGAACCTCCCTGCAAGAGCGGCGATGGTGGACTTGCCAGACCCTGAGTGCCCGACCAGGGCCACCGCCTCTCCCGCCTTGACGTCGAGAGACAGGCCCTTGAGCACGGGAGAGTCCGGACGTGCCGGGTACACAAAGTGAACCTTGTCGAACACCAAATGGCCCTCGACTTTGTCGACCAGGGCTCCGCTGCCGGTCTCGATCATCGGCTTGCGATCGATGAGCTGAAATACCCGCTCGCTGGCGCCGCTGGCCTTCATGAAGTCGCCATACAGGCCCGACAGCGCTCCCATGCTCATGGCCACCAGCATGGTGTAGAACAGGAAGCTGGTCAGCTCGCCGACCGTCATCAGGTCTTGGGCGACCAAGCCGCCTCCCCACCAGACCACCAGCGCAAGGGACGTGTAGCCCGCGAAGCCGATGGCCCCCTGGAAGGCGCCGTAGGCAAGGGCACGCTGGGAGGCCAACTTGAAGGACGCCTCGACGGCCACCTTGTAGCGCTCGGTCTCTTGCTGCTCGCGGGCAAAGCTTCGGACTGTTCGCACGGACTGGAAGGTCTCTTCTGCGACCTCGGTCGATGCGGCGAGGGCGTCCTGAACGGCCTTGGACAGACGTCGCATCCAGCGACCGTAGAGCGAGGCGCCAATGGCCACCACGGGCACCACGGTGACGGCCACAGCGGTGAGCACGGGCGACATGTAGAACATGAGCGCGCCACCGCCGAGGGTGCTCATGGTGAAACGCATGACCATCGAGACGTTCACCGTGACTGCGTTCTGCAGCACGGTGGTGTCCGACGCCAAACGGTTGGTCAGCTCGCCCGTGCGGCTGGTGTCAAAAAAGCCGATGTCCTGGGTAATGATGGCCTCGTACAGATCGGCACGCAGATCGGCCACAACCCGCTCGCCGGCGACGGTGAACAGCCATGCACGCAGCATGGCAAACACCGACTGCACCAAGAACAGAACGACGAGCAAAGCCGCCATATTGTTGATGCCCGCGCCACCGTCGCCCTTGACGATCTCGTCGATGAGCCAGCCCACCGCCTGCGGATAGACCAATCCAAGGCTGCCCGCGATGAACAGCGCCATGGTGGCCACGGCAAGAAGGCGCCGCTGTGGCCATGCCAGCGCAAGGATGCGTCTTAGCGGCACCGCAGAGGCGCGGGCGGATTCTGGCTGGGACTCACTCACACTCGCAACCTAAGCATGAACGACCCAACGCACACCCGTTGTGGCACACTACAGCGTCATTCGAGGTTCATCCATGCGTATTTTCTCCATCTTGCTTCCCATTGCTCTGTTCGGCTGTCGCGGAGGCGGCGAAGTCGTCGTCATCGACGCAGACGAAGACGGCTTCAACGACCAAGCGGACTGCAACGATGCCGACCCGGCCATCTTCCCGGGCGCAGCCGAGACCTGCGACGGCGTCGACAGCAACTGCAACGGCTTGGTCGACGACCAGTCCACAGACGCTCCGACCTGGTACGCAGACGCCGATGGCGACGGACACGGCGGCAGCGGCACCACAACCTCCTGCGACCAGCCCACGGGCTACGTCGCCGAGGCGACCGACTGCAACGACGGCGACGCCGACTCCGGGCGCGGCCGAGGCCGAGTGCACCGACCCCAACGACTACAACTGTGATGGTTCGGTCGGCTACACCGACGCCGACGGGGACGGATTCGCGGCCTGCCAGGACTGCGACGACACCGCCACCGCCATCAACCCCAGCGGCACCGAGTCCTGCGACGGCGCCGACAACGACTGCGACGGCTCGATCGACGAGGCCGGAGCCGTGGGCGAGTCCCTGTGGTTCCGCGACAACGACGACGACAGCTATGGCTTCGCCGACGACTCTGTCAGCGCCTGCGACGCCCCCGAGGGCTACGTCAACAACAGCTCGGACTGCAACGACGAATCCGACACGGCCTTCCCGGGCGGCGTCGAGGTCTGCGACGACCTCGACAACGACTGCGACGGCGCGGTCGATGACAGCGCCAGCGACGCCACGACTTGGTACGCCGACGTCGATGGCGACGGACACGGTGGCATCGGCCTCGAGCAGATTCACTGCGACCGCCCCACCGGTTTTGCCTCGTCCAACGACGACTGCGACGACGCCAATGCCGACACCTACCCGGGCGCCACCGAGGCCTGCAATGGTCGCGACAACGACTGCGACAGCACGGTCGACGACGGCTTCGACACCGACAGCGACGGCTTCACCAGCTGCGGCGGCGACTGCAACGACAGCGACAGCGCCATCAACCCCGGCGCGACCGAGACCTGCGACGGCGAAGACAACGACTGCGACGGGCTGACCGACGAGACCAGCACCGGCGGCGTCACCTACTACCTCGACCACGACGACGACGGCGCTGGCGATGACACCCGCACCCTCACTGCATGCGTGGCCCCCACTGGCTACTCCACCACCGGTGGCGACTGTGACGACCTCGACCCAGACTTCGGTCCCAGCGCAACCGAAGGCTGCGACGGCCTCGACCACAACTGCGACGGCGACGTGGACAGCGATGGCGACGGCGATGGCTACGCCGATGCGCTCTGCGGCGGCGATGACTGCGACGACACCGACGCGGCCATCAAGCCCGAAGGCGGCGGCGGATGCGCCCTGGGCGAGAGCTGCCTCGACATTGCAGGCGGCGCCTTTGACACTGGCAATGGCGAGTACGTGATCGACCCCGATGGACCGGGTGCCGGCCTGGATCCAATGCGCGTGTACTGCGACATGGGCGACGTCACTGGCGACCCCGGATGGACCCTGTGCGCCTCCCTGACCAAGGGCTACGTGCCGTCCCACTTCATGTACGACGAGGACGCCTATGCCTTCCAGGCGCGCCTGAACTCGGACGACAACTATGTGCTCGACCGCGATGCTCCCGGCCGCACCAGCATCACCTGGGACGCCCCTGAAGAGCAGAACCACGGCGTGTTCTGCCGGCACATGAACAACACGGCCATGACCGAGACCAAAATCCAGCAAAAGACCTGGAACTACAGCAACAACAGCGGCGCCTCTCTCAAGAACACCGACTACCAGCTTCGTCGTGAAGGCGTGTACAACGGCAACTTGTTCACGCAGATCATGACCAACAGCTCGGTCACCCGGACCATCAGCCGCAAGACGGGCGATCAGCTGTATGTCACCGATCAGGCCAACGGCTACGGCGGGCCGTACACCACCGCGACCATCGGCTGGAGCTCCAGCGATCAGACCGCACCCTACACCCACACCACCAACGCATGGGGCGGCATCAACAGCACGACCAAGTGCGTCGGGTGCACCATCA
>CAYYHT010000134.1:0-13192 GCA_964471355.1 uncultured Enterobacteriaceae bacterium | reverse complement strand
AGATCTCTGGGCAGACCTCGCCGTCATCCAGAGGTCTGACACTCAGCTCGGTCACGAAGGTCTCGCCACCGGCAAAGACGCGGATGTTTACCGCGCTCATGTCCGGTGCGATGACCGTGCGGAAGCAGTCCCAGGCCCACGTCTCTGGGCTCAGGGACTGGCCGTCGGCGGTGACCCGAACGCTCGAATCAAAGGCCCGCAGGGTCGTGCTGCCGTCATTGGCCAGCAGGTGAATTCCGAGCATCTCGTCGCAACCGGCAATCAGCTCGACCCGGCCGGGATCGCCGACGTTGACCACATCGACCGCGTCGATCTCGAACACGTCGATGGGCATGCGGTCATACAACAAGCCATCGTCGTCGATGACGCGCACCGTGGCCCGCCCATCAGCCATGCCGTGCACAATGGCGTTGCCATCGACGGCGAAACCGTCCGTTCGCGGCGCCACTTCAGCACGCAAGATGGAGCTGTCATCACTGGCGACATCTACGGGGCCGAGTCGACCTGAGACCGCGTTGAAGCCGAGCTCAAAGGTGCCGCCCTTGAGCACGGGACCCAAGCGCATGCTGCCGCCCTCGTCATAGAACCCCTGGCCAAAGAAGCGCAGGCCGTCCGGCGTGTCGTCAGTGCAGACCTCTCCCTCGGGACAGCCGTCGCCTCCGGCTGCGATGTCAGCAGCGCGCTCGCCGTCGACCTCGGTGTAGCAGGCGAGTGTGAACAGAATAAATGGCGCAAAGGCCAGTGGGGTCAGCTTTCGCATCGATTGGTCCCTCCTCTTGGGTGACGCCAATCTGACCTGCGATGCCTCGCTTCGCTAGCGAGAACTGCCCCTGTATCGAACATACTGTGGGCCGCTTTTGGTTCTCAATGTTCGGAACCGGGAAGGTCTCTACTTGCACTTCGCGATGAAGGAGGCGCACTTGAGGGTGACCGTCTGACCCGCCTTTACTGTGATCTTGCCCGCAGCAACGGGCTCTGCTTGGTTAAACCACGCCAGAATCTCGTAGTCGCCGGCCGGCACAGCACCCCGGGCTGGATACTTCTTGTCGCCGGCCTTGAGCCAGACGTTGCTGGCGTCTCCGGTCCAGTCCACTGTCGCCATCTTTGAGGCCGGCGGTGGGGTGGGCTCTTTCGGCGGCACGACCTTCTTGATCTTCTTGATCGGGGACTTCACCTTCTTGACTTCGACCGGTGGCGGCTGCACAGGTGCAACCTCGACCGGTGGCGGTTCGACCGGAGGCGGTTCGACCGGAGGCGCTTCGGTGGGCGGCGGTTCAACCGGAGGCGTGTGGTCGGGCTGTACAGGCGGGTCCGTCACGGTGGCTTCGATTGGCGGCGGCGGCGGGTCTGCGCCGGCTTCGTTCTTGCTCATCATGGCCACGCCGGCAGCGAGGGCGATGGCGAGTACCGGCAGAGCTAGGAATGGCGCCAGACTGGCTGCTGGCAGGCCGTCGCGAGGGGGAGCCACCTCTGGCGTGTTCATCGACGGCTGCGATGTGACCCAAGAGCTCGTGCGGCGGTTGATGGGGGTCGGCGGAGACAGCGAGCCTTCGCTATTGAGGGCCGGCGACCACGCCTCTTCTCCGCTTCGTAGGCCCCAGCTCATGCCGCTGCTGCCGGCTCCTGCATAGGCAGACGGGTCTGCAGACAACAGATCAAGCAACGCATCGCAGTCTTGGATCCGCTTGTTTGCGTCGACCTCGAGCAAGCCATCGATGGCCTCGAGAACCGCCACAGGCAGCTCGGGCATGAGTTGCTTGGGCGGCACGTAGTCGCCGGTGGCCACCTTGTTGAAGACCTGCAGCATGTCTCCGCCCTTGAACGGCGGGCGAGCACAGACCAGTTCGTACAGAATGCAGCCGAGCGAGAACATGTCGGCGCGGTGGTCGACCGTGGCAGCGTCGCGGATCTGCTCGGGTGCCATGTATTCGGGTGTGCCCATGGCCACGCCACTCTTGGTGGTGCCGGTCCCGCTGCCTTCGCCGGCGACGATCTTGACCAAGCCGAAGTCTGCAACCTTGGGAATGAGCCCGTCTTCGGTCTCTTCGAGCAGCACATTTCCGGGCTTGAGGTCTCGGTGGATCAGCCCCTTTCTGTGCGCATGTCGAATGCCGCGAACCACCCCGAGGAAGATGCGCATGCCCTCGGCCAAGTTGGGCGTCTTCTCTTTGAGCATGCGGTCGAGGCCGGGTCCGGCCACGTACTCCATGACCAAGCCAGGATCGCCGTGGACGTCAATGACATCGGTCACTGCCACGATGTTTGGATGCCTGAGACTCGCTTGGACTTTGCCCTCTTGCATCAGGCGTTCGCGAACCGTCTTGGTGCCCGCAGACAGCACCTTTAGGGCGTGGATCGAGCCCAGCTGAGTGTGCTTCACACGGTAAACCACGGCCATGCCGCCTTCACCGAGCAGCTCCTCGATCACGTAGCGTTCGACCGTCTGGCCCGCGTGCACCTGGCCCTCGTTCAAGGAAACCTCTACCAGGTAAATACTACGGCGGCTCCCAGTCCGAGCGCCACGCCGCCGGAAAGAGCCGATGCCACGACGAGGGAGTTGGTGGACTTGCGAATTCCCTCCAGATCCGCCTCGGGGGTGGATGGGTCATCGAATCGGCCGCGATTCATGGAGGCGCCCAGGAACATTCCGCCCGCGATGACTATGGCTCCGCCCGCAGCGGCGGCGAGGGGCATATTCGGTTCGATGTCCAATCCTGGGGGGTCGATGACGATGGGCTGGCCGTCGCCGGTGCCGCTAGGCGTTCCGTCGCCCGCGGCGGCCAACGAGCCCGCATAGAAGGGGAATTCGTCGCTCGGAGTCAGGTAGTTGGTCCATAGGATCTTCCCGCTGACGTCGACGTACTGTGCGAGGGTTGGCCAGCTGTTTGGGCGGCGCAGGCTGGGGCGGCCGTCGAACTCGAGTCGACCCATGCGCGGCTGGGCCATGGCAGTGAATTCACCGGTGGCAAGGTCGATGGTCTTGTAGTCGGTCAGCACCGGCGAGCCCTCTGGAACCATCTCGACCGGAAAGGTGTAGTTGGGTTCTAGGGAGCGGGCGGCTGCGAACGCTTGGGTCGTCACCACCGGGTCTCGGTTGATGGCTCCCCGGAGTCCGAATATTCGGTGCAGCTCGGCGGCGAGGTGTCTCTGGATGGGCTCTTGAACGCAGGGCAGGGCTGTCTCGGCGGCGGTCGTCGCCTCGGCAAAGGTCTCGAATTCCAGGTCGATGAATGCCTTCTGTGCCTTCTCGACGGCGTCGTAGAGGTCGCCGGTCGTCGACGGCTGCTCGCACTCCGCCTGTGCCGTGGCGGCGAGCAACAGTGACACGGTGATGAGCAGCGAGTGCCTCACAGGGCTCCGGGTGCGGCGAGGAAGTAGATGGCGCCGCTCTTCTCGGCTCCGCCATCGTCCCAGTTGGCGCCGATAACGAGATCGGAGTTGGTGTCGGCGTCGAAGTCACCGGGACCTGCCAGCGACCAGCCAGCATGCTGCGAGTCGTGGTACCCAACAAAACGGGCGGCGGCGGAAGATGCGTCCAAGGTGCCCGAGAGCGGACCCTCGAACACGTATGCGGTTCCCTTTGACGAGCCGCCCTCGTCACGCAGCGGCGCGCCGATGGCGATGTCAGCTGGCCCGTCGCCATTTGTGTCGCCCAGAGCAGCCACCGACTGTCCGAACTCGTCTCCGGCGTCTTCGCCGATGATCACAGCAGCCGCAGAGCTCAGAACCATCCAGCTACCGAAGGGCGCGCGCACCACGTAAACAACGCCCGTGTTGCTGCCCTTTGCATCGTGGAAGGGAGCGGACAGGAGCAGGTCATTGAGGCCGTCGTTGTCGACGTCTCCGGCGGAGGCGACCACTCGTCCGGCCTGGTGTCCTTGAGCAACACCGGTAAACACCGCGTCCTGGTCTCCTCGCAGGTTGAGGTCTCCGCTGAATGGCCCCTCAAAGAGGTAGTTCTGACCGCGCTGCTGTGTAGCGCCGAAGCCATATGTGGGCGCTGCAATCAACACGTCGGGCACGCCGTCACCCGAGAAGTCATCGAGCCCTGCCACCGAATGCCCAGCGTTGTTGTTGAGCCCAAATCCCTTGAGCTTGGCATGGGCGGTGTCGAGGCCTCCGGAGACCAAGTCGGCTCCAGACAGCAGGTAGGCGGCGCCCATGTCCGGCCAGGCCATGTCGTGCCCAGGCGCGCCGACCAACAGATCGGGAATGCCGTCGTCGGTCACATCTCCGACCATGGCGACGCTCGTGCCGGCCATGTCATCCGCGGCTTCGCCGACGTACGTGGCAATCGCCGATGAGGGGTCGGTGGTGCCCTCGGCAAATGCGTCGATCAGGATGTAGACCGTGCCGTTGCTGTTGGCGGCCGGAGCACCTACGATCAGGTCAACGTCGGCATTGCCGTCCAAGAGCGAGCCGTCGCTGGACCAGCCGAAGTTGTCGCCGGCGGCCACACCCCAGATTGCTTGGCTGCTGCTCTCGATATCGCCAGTGAGCGGCACGCTGTTGACGAGGTACAGCGCACCCGCAGCGCTGCCGCCGCCGCCCACCTCGTCTGTGGCGAAGGGGGCTCCCGCCGCGACATCTCCAAATCCATCGCCGTCGAGGTCCCCCACAGCGGCCAGCGAGAATCCGGCACTGTCGTTGGCGCCGCTGCCGAAGAGCGCGGGCACGGTGGAGTCCGACAGGTCGGTGTCTCCTGCGAAGCCAGCCACACAGGGCGTCGCGCTGGCGTCGCAGTTGTCGTCAACACCGTTGGCGCAGACCTCGGGCTCGCCGGGGTTGATGTCGATGTTGGTGTCGTCGCAGTCGCCGCCAGTGGTCACCCCGTCGCCGCCCAGGCACAGGACGATGCCCGTGCTCTGGTCGCCGAACAGGTCCCCGTCCATGTCGAGGTACCACGTCGTGCCGTCGACGAGGCTCGGGTCTTCTTCGTCGGGCAGCCCATCACAGTCGTTGTCGTTTCCGTCGCAGACTTCGGGAGCCAGTGGGTTTACGAAGGCATCGTCGTCGTCGCAGTCGTCGCCGTTGGGCACGTAGGCCCCGGGCTGGGCACAGGCCAACACCTCGATGATGCCGTCGCCGTAGCCATCTTCGTCGATGTCCGGGAAGTACGAATTGGCATCTGAGATGTCCGGGTCGGCGGCGTCCGTGGCGCCGTCACAATCGTCATCTTCGTCGTTGCAAATCTCGGCCGCCCCTGGATTCACAGCAGCCTCGCTGTCGTCGCAGTCGGTGTTGTCCAGCACATAGCCCGCAGGTTGGCTGCAGTCGTTGTCCAGGACGGTGGGGTCTCCGAAGCCGTCGGTGTCCGTGTCGGCGAACCAGTCAATCGAGACCACGCCGTTGTCGACGACGGTGTCGCAGTCGTTGTCCTCGCCATCGCAGAGCTCTGGGGCGGTGGGGTAGGTGAACGCGTTGCCGTCGTCGCAGTCCGTGTCGTCGAGCACGCGTCCCGTGGGCTGGGTGCACGCGGGCACCGAGTCGGAGGCCTCGCCGTAGTGGTCGTCATCGGTGTCGGCGTACCAGAGCACAGCTCCGGAGCTGGCGGGGCCATCGACGGTCCCGTCGCAGTCGTCGTCCACGCCGTTGCAGATCTCGGTGGCCGCCGAGTTGATGGCGGCATCGCTGTCGTCACAGTCGGTGTTGGTCGCCAAGTAGCCAGCGGGCGCCGCACATGCGTCGATGACGTTGTCGGGGTCGCCATCGCTGTCACCGTCCGCATCGCGGTACCACTGGCTGGGGTTGTCGACGGCGCTGTCTGAGTCGTCAACGTCGTCGTCGCAGTCGTTGTCGGTGCCGTCACACACTTCGGCGGCAGCCGGATGAATGTCTGGGTCCGCGTCGTTGCAGTCCCCACCGTCACCGACGCGGTCGGTTGGCTGCGTGCAGTCCGCCACGGCATCGAAGGGGTCGCCGAACAAGTCGCCGTCGCCATCGAGGTACCAGAATGGCGCTTGAACGTCGGAGTCGTCGGCGTCGACAGCCAAGTCGCAGTCATCGTCCACGCCGTTGCACAGCTCGGTGGCGGCCGGGTGAGTGGTTGGATTGGCGTCGTCGCAGTCGTCGTCGGTGGCCGCGAAGCCGCCTGGCCGGGTGCACGCGTCCACCGTGGTGCCGGCCGTGCCGTGGCCGTCGCCGTCGCCATCGGGGTACCAGACCGACGTGATGACGTTGTCGTCGATCAGGCCGTTGCAGTCGTTGTCCTTGGCGTCGCACTGCTCGAGGGCACCCGGGTAGCTCTGGTCGGTGCTGTCGTCGCAGTCGGTGGAGTCGGCGACGTGATCGGCCGGGACGTCGCACGCGTTTGCAGTGTTGCCAGCGTCACCCCAGTCATCGCCGTCTAGGTCGGCATACCAGAGCGGAGCGTCCACCGAAGCGGCTTCGTCCACCACGGTGTCGCAGTTGTTGTCGATGCCATCGCAGCGCTCGTCGGCGTCGGGACTGATGGCGACGTCAAGGTCATCGCAGTCGGTCGCGGCGGCGACGGTGCCACCGGGAGCGTTGCAAGCCAGGGTCGAGAAGAGTGGGTCGCCGTGGCCGTCCCCGTCGATGTCGACGTACCACTCGAGGCGGTCGGTGACCCCGGCGTCCGCATCGTCGGTGGCGAGGTTGCAGTCGTCGTCGAAGAAGTTGCAGACCTCCTCAGCATCGGGATGGATGTCGGCGTTGTTGTCATCGCAGTCGTCGCCGCCGGGGACCGTAAATGGGGGCTGCGTGCAGCTGACCTGCTTGGCGCCATTGTCGCCCCAGCCGTCGCCGTCGTCGTCGTCGTACCAAGTTGGGGCAATGGCGTCGCTGTCGGCTGTGTCGATGTCGCCGTCACAGTCATCGTCAAATCCGTTGCAGATCTCGTCCTCGCCCGGGTTGAGATCACCGTCGGAGTCGTCGCAGTCGGTGTCGTCGAGCACGTAGCCGGCCGGGCCGATGCAGCCAGGAAGCAAGAGGTCGGCGAGTGCATTGCTGGCATCGCCGTACCCGTCAAAGTCGCTGTCCGCGAACCAGTCTGCCGTCTGCTGGCTGCCGGTGCTGTCGCCATCGCAGTTGTTGTCGATGCCGTCACAAAGCTCGGCCGCGCCGGGGTGAATGAGCACGTTGGCGTCGTTGCAGTCGAGCGAGTTGTCGGCATAGCTCGGCGGCGCGTTGCAGCTGACCAGCGAAACCGCATCGGTGCCGTATCCGTCGCGGTCGTTGTCGAGATAGAAGGTCACCGAGTCGACGGCGCCAAAGTCCACTGTCCCATCGCAGTCGTTGTCGACGTTGTCGCAGCGTTCTTCGGCATCGGGGTTGTTGGTCCCATCGCCATCGTCGCAGTCGCTGTCGTCGGCGACAAATCCGCCGGGCTGGCTGCATGCTGCCAGGCTCAGGTTCGGGTTGCCGAAGCCGTCCGCGTCGGCGTCGCCGTACCAAATCAGCGGATCGAGGGCGGCATCGTCGGGAGTGCCGTCGCAGTCATCATCGATGCCATTGCAGACCTCGGGTGCGCCGGGTCGGATGCTGGATGTGCTGTCGTCGCAGTCCGAGCCATCTCCGATCAGTCCCGCCGGCTTGTCACAAGCCAGCATGCGGGTGGCCGGATCGCCGAACCCGTCACTGTCCGTGTCGGCGTACCAGGCGGGCACCGCAATGGCGCTGTCGTCCGCGTCATCGAACAGTCCGTCGCAGTCGTTGTCGATGCCATCGCAGATCTCGACGCCCTCGCCGTTGACCAGTGGATTGACATCGTCGCAGTCGTCGCCAAGGTCGACGTAGCCGTTGGGTTTGTCGCACGCGAGCAAGGTGATGGCGGGGTCGCCGTGGCCGTCGCCGTCGGTGTCGAGGTACCAAGTGGTGTCGATGTAGTCGTCGTCCTCGTCGTCGACCTTGCCGTCGCAGTCGTTGTCGACGCCATCGCAGAACTCGTCCGCATTGGGGTAGACACCGTCGGCATTGTCATCGCAGTCGCCGGAGATGGCCACGTGCTTGGTCGGTGCGTCGCAGTCGTCAAATCCGGCGTCGCTGTCCCCAAACCCGTCCTCGTCGGAGTCGAGGTACCACGTGGGCTCGGTGATCCCATTGAGTCGGGCGCCGTCGCAGTCGTGGTCTGCGTCGTCGCACTGCTCGGCCATATCGGGACCGATGTCGCTATTGCTGTCGTCACAGTCATCGCTCGACGCCACGTGGCCGGCTGGGGCCACGCAGGCTTCGACCGCGGCGCCTGCACCGTGGCCATCGCCGTCGGAGTCGTCAAACCACGGCGTCGGATCCCCGATGGCGCCGTCGTCAGCGTCGCAATCGACGGCATTTGGAACGCCATCGCCGTCTAGATCGAGGCGGGCGTCCCAGTCCTCATCGGTGATGTAGGTGCCGCAACCGCCGAGAATCAGCAGAAGCGTCAGCAGCATTCGCATCGAGAAAAAGGGCTCCTGAGGCGGCACGATAGCAGGGAACGGGCTGATCGGCAGGGTCCGATTGCCTCCACTTGCACTACAGTGTCGGTCCTTGGAGAGGATCCCCGTTGAGTCCGCCCTCGCAATCATCTGTGAATCGGCCCGCAGCAGGCAACGGCAGCGCGTGGCTCATGGGCTTCGCTGCGGGCGCCTTCGTGGTGCTCGCCAGCTGGGTACTGGACATGGATGCACAGGGCCTGGCGATTTCGCCGGCGAACGTGCTCACAGTTCACTTGAACAATCCCCTTCATTGGCTGGTGGACCTGACCCCGGTGGCGTTGGGTGTGCTGGTCGACATGCGGACACGCATCGATCGACTTGAGCGGCAAAAAGCTGGCCTCAAGCTGCAGCTTGGTGAGCTGGCTGTGGTGGGGCCTCTGGTGACAGGCGTGCTCGACGCGGTGCTGTTGGTCGACGCGAGCGGCCGCATCGAAGAGGTCAATCCCGCCGCCGAGGGCATGTTCGGGGCATCGATCGATGACCTGCGCGGACGGCCCATCAGCGCGCTGTTGCCCGACCATGCTTCTGTGGGCCCATCGGCTCGCGAGTTCCGCAAGACCGGGCGCGGCGATGTGCTGGGCGTCGAGTGGAAGATGACAGCCATGTACCGCGGAGGAGAGGCCTTTCCGGTGCGCGTCTCGACCACGACCTACGAAATTCACCACATGGTCAAGGCGCTGTTTGTGGTGCGCGATGTCGGTGCGGTTGAAGTGCGCGAGAAAGAGCTCGAGGCCAAGGTCGAAGCTGCCGCAGGCGAGGGCGCCGAGTCCACACGTCGCCTCGCGTTCCTGACGCGCATCACCGGCGAAATTCGAGCTTCATTGCGCAGCATTGTTGGCAGTGCGAGCGGCATGGGCAGCCGCATTGGCGGCGAGCAGGGCGATGAGATCGAGTCGATTGCCGAGGCCGGGCGTGCGCTGCTTGGGACCGTCTCGACGGTGCTGGACCTGTCCAAACTCGACGCCGCCGCCATGTCCCTGCATCTCGAGCCGGTGCCGGTGGACCGAATCTCAAAGCAGCTGACGACGGTGTTTGAACCAAAGGCCGAGGCGGCGGGCCTGAAGTTCGCGGTCAACATCGACCCGAACGCAGGGGTCGTACGCGCCGACGCGGGGCGTCTGCATCAGATCATGAATGGTCTGATCAGCACCGCTGTCGAGTCGGCAAGCGCTACGGTGATGCTGACCGCGATGCCCGTGTCCCACGAGGGGCTCTCCTGCATTGCGTTGATGGTCAACGACGACGGTCCCGGACTGAGCCCCGAGGAGCTTGAGGCGATGCTCTCCCTCGATCCGATGAGTGCCGTGTCCTTTGATGGAGTGTCCATGCGCTTTGCCATCGGGCGGCGCTTGGCCGAGCGCATGGGCGGAGAGCTCTCGGTGTTCTCGCAGCCCGGTCGAGGCACCCGGGTGATCTTGAGATTGCCGGGCATGTCCGGACAGCGGGTCCTGAGTCCGCCAGAGACTGGCGAGCGGGACACCAGCACGACAGTCGATCCAGAAGTGTTCATGCACGACACCGACGAGATCGACCTGGTACCAGGCCGGGTCTTGGTGATCGGCGACGACGCGGTGTTTGCGGCGGTGGTCAATGTGCTTGGCGAAGATGGCGTGATCTCGACTGGCTTCGACGGGGCCTTCATGAAGGTGCAGTCGACGCGGCTGACCGTCATCGTGCTGCATGCACACGAGCGCGCCTGGCCTCTGCTGCGGGGCCTCAAGGCGGACCCTGCCCTGGCCGGCACTCCAGTTCTCGTCGTCTACACCGACGCCGAGAGTGCCGAAAGGGCCTACACCCATGGTGCTGCCGAGATGCTGCTCGCGCCCGTCGACCCGCACAAACTGAGGGCCGCACTGACCCGTTGCCACCTGCCCATGCCGACCCCACGCATTGTGGTGGCCAGCTCGTCCGTCGAGCGCCGCGACAAGATGGTCGAGGATCTGCGCGGGGTGGGCTGGTGTGCCGTCGGTACCCAAACGGGCATGCGCGCGCTGGAGTTGGCCGCGACGAATCGCCCGCGTGTGCTCGTGGTCGATGGTGTCGACCTCGAAGAGAGCATCGATGTGGTTGTCCGTGCGTTCCGCAGCAACGCGGACCAAGCGGGTGTCGGCGTGGTGGCCATCGGTGCCGACGACTCACTCCAGGAAGTGGATGTTCACGTGCTGCCCGCTGATGCGCCTAAAATGATGGGCGAGGTGAGACGTGCAGTCACAGAAGCGATGGGATGAAGTCTGATGACCTAGGCGCCTTGGCGCTGGCTGATGCGGCAGTGCGTCACGCGCTGGCCCTGATTGATGAGCAGGGGCCGGTCTCGGTGCGCGACGGGCAGCTGTGGGCCGGCGAGCTTTGTCTGAACGGCGATACCGACGTGGTCGACGCGGTGCTGGCCCGGCACGGATTTGGCTGCACCATCTTTCTCGGCAATGTCCGGGTTGCGACCACCGCCGTTGCGGCGGGCGGGACCGATCGCGCTTTGGGAACTTCCGCGAACGAGAGGGTGACTCGGACTGTGTTTCGGCTCGGACAACGATTCGAGGGGGTGACGCGCACCATCGGCAAGGACTGGGTCATCGTCTATGTACCGCTGCGTGACGAGGCACAGATGTCGGTGGGCATGATCGCCGCCTACCGCGAGCTGGCTGACTTTCTCGATGACTTCGCCCGGGTGGACGATGCACCTGAGGCGTTGCTGTTGCACAACAACACCGGGCGCATTCTCGACGCCAACCGCGCCGCCGAGGACATGTTGGGCCTGTCGCGAGGACAGCTGATCGGGCGGCAGATTGACGAGCTGACCCAGGACAAAGAGGGGTCGCTGCGCAGGTCCTGGAGGCAGGCTGGCGCCGAGGCCATCTCGGTGGAGGCCACCTGGCGTCGAGCGGACGGCTTTGAGATTCCCGTCGAACTGTCGGTTGGCCGCATCAATGATGAGCAACTGCTGACCGTCGCCAGGGACTTCACAGAACAAGCGCGCGCGCGGTGGACTCTGGCCAAGCTCAATGTGCAGCTGAGTGAGCTCAATGAATCGCTGGAGTGGAAGATTGCGGTGCGCACCCACGAGCTTCGGGCCGCCCTTGCCCAGCGCAGCGCCATGCTCGACAACCTCTCGGACGGCCTCGTCGCGACGGACGCCGAGGGGCTCATCGAGGTGCACAATCCATCGATCGTCCAGATGATGGGCAACCTCGCTGTCGACCTGTCCGGCCTGCCACTGAGTGCCCTGCACCCGGGCTTGGTGGACACCATGATGCTCACCCTGCAGGACCGCGAGCGCCGCTCGGTCGAGATTTCGCTCGCCCAGGACCGCGTCGGTCAGGCCATTGTGTCTGCCATCACTGTCGAGGACACTGGAGAGGGCGACGAGCCTCCTCGCTGCCTCGGATGCGTCATTCTGGTGCGCGATGTGACCCGCGCCAAAGAGGTCGACCGCATGAAGACCGACTTCATCGCGACGGTCTCGCACGAGCTGCGCACGCCTCTGACAAGCGTGCTCGGGTTTGCCAAGCTGGCGCAGAACAAGCTGCATGGGCGCATCGGGCCGGCGGTCGACGTCGAGGACCGGCGAGCGACAAAGGCGCTGAAGCAGGTGACGGCAAACCTGGACATCATCGTCAGCGAAGGCAAGCGCCTGAGCCGCCTGATCAACGAGGTGCTCGACATCTCGAAGATGGAGGGCGGCCAATTGGACTGGCAGGTCGATGACGTGGTTCCGGCCGACCTCGTCGAGCGGGCCCGCGAGGTCACTCAGGGGTTGTTCTTGCAGCAGCAGACCGAGCTGGTGTGCGAGGTGCAGCCTGGGTTGCCGCAGATCAAGGGCGACCATGCGCGCCTGCTGCAAGTGCTGATCAACCTGATCAGCAACGCTGTGAAGTTCACCACCCACGGCACCGTGTGCGTCCAAGCGGTGCGTCGGCCCAATGGGGTCGAGTTCAGCGTCAGCGACACCGGCATGGGCATTCCTGAAGAGGAGTTCGCGAACATCTTCGTCAAGTTCAAGCAGGTGACGAACACACTGACGGACAAACCGAAGGGCACAGGCTTGGGCTTGCCCATCTGCCAACACATCATCGAACACCACGATGCGCGCATTGAGGTGACCAGTACCGTGGGCAAGGGCAGTCGATTCTGGTTCGTGCTGCCCAGCCAGACCGTGGACCTGAAATCGGACATGCCTGGGCTGATCGATCAGCCCACCGCATCCTTTGAGGCCGCCACACACATCGCGCCGTCGGGTGCAGACATCTTGGTGGTCGACGACGACGCGAACCTGCGTCAGTTGCTGGCGGAACTTCTGACCGACCAGGGTCACCGGGTGCGCGTCGCGCAAGATGGGCTGGCGGCGATGCGGTCGGTTCGCCGTCGTCGTCCAGACTTGATCGTGCTCGATGTGCTCATGCCGGAGCTCTCGGGCTTCGATGTGGCCGCAATGCTCAGGGCTGACCCCAAGATGGCCGACCTGCCCATCTTGATTCTGTCGGTCATCCTCGATGAAGGCCGCGGCGACGAGCTTGGCGTGCAGCGCTACTTCACCAAGCCGCTCGATACCGAGCGCCTGTTGCGGGCGGTGTCGGAGCTACTCGCCTGAACTGGTCGGAAGTTGGTAGCCTATCGGGAATGCGCATTTCCCTGCTGTCGTTGTTGGCCTTGGCGGCCTGTACTCCCGAATCGCCGGCGACACTCGCATGGCCCGCCGCTCCTGCTGACATGACCAGCCCTCTTCGGGATGGCCCAGGCGGCTGGAGCTTGAGCTCGCCTGGCTC
>CAYYHT010000133.1:0-13238 GCA_964471355.1 uncultured Enterobacteriaceae bacterium | reverse complement strand
AGCCAGGTCGTCGTAGCCACCGATGTGCCGGCCATCGACGAAAATCTGCGGCACGCTCTGGCGCTTGGACCGCTGGACCATCTGCTGCTCAAGATCGAGGTCGCCAGTGATGTCGATCTCCGTGAAGGAAACCCCCTTGGACGCGAACAGCGCCTTGGCCTTCTTGCAGTAGGGACACCAATCCCGCGAATAGACTTCTACGTTTGCCATGACCGCTCCTTGGACAGCGAGTTGTACGTCGCTAGGTGGCGATGGTTACATCGGTGCCTGGGCGAGCCCGCTGTAGGGGGCGAACACGGTGGCGCGTTGCTACTCCAACAGCGTGCTCATCACGCCCTCGAGCGCCCCCTTATCGTGGTCGCTGGCCAGATATACGACCTGCCTGTCCGCGTTCAGAATCGCGGTCCGCGGATAGGGCGCTGACCCTTGGGGCCACCGAAACTCATCCTCGCTGCCTTCGTTGCGGGCGATGGGAAAAGTGACAGCCGTCTGGTCGACAAATTCGAACAGGGTAGCGGTGTCGTCTGGGCCGAAGATCTGCGTGCCTGCCACTCCAACCACCAGCAGGCCTTCGTCCTTGTGCGCTTGGTAGAGCACTTCAAGATCTGGAAACTCCAGATTGCAGACAGGTCAAAAGGTGGCGAAGTAGGCCAGCAATACGGGGCCATCATGCTCATCGAGTGCAAGCGTGCCGCCGTCCAGGGTCGGAAAGACCAACCCACTGACCGTGTCGCCGATGGTGATGCCAGCACCGTTTCCAAACACTCCAATGACCAGGTCGGGCTGGTCGGGGTCGTCTGTCTTGAAGGTGACGTCGCCGTTGAAGGCCGTCTCGTTTGACGGTGTCCATTCGATTCGCACGCTGGCTCTCTCGCCAGGAGCCAGAGACTCGGGCACGTCGGACACCTCGAGCCGCGCTGATGCACGGACGCTGTCGAAGCTCAGCGTGCGCGTGCCGTGGTTCTGCACGCTGACCACATTCCAGGTCATCTCGCCCGCCGCGGTATCGGGCAGCCCCAGTCGATCGGGCGTCACGAACAGGTCCGGCGCTGTGACATCTGGGTCGTAGCGGTAGCTCACCATTTCGGTCCAGTTGGACGAGAACATCACGTCGTCGCGAGCGGCCAACCCAAGACTGCGGGTTGTCGCCCCCGAACCGAAGCTCAGCGGTTCGCGGCCGGCGAGCACCAGATCATCGCGGCCTTGCAGGTCAAAGACGCGCAGGTCATTCCAGTCCGACACGAACACCGCCTCGGCAGACGCGCCGAAGCCCACCGCCAGCGCACTACCTGGGGTGTCTTCGATCTCGATCAGAGTGGGAGCACGCGGGTCCTCTATAGAGACGAGGCCTACACCCGCCGAGCCGAGCGCCACGAACATGCGGTCCCCGTCGATGTCGAGCTGCTTGGCGGTCCCCTCCAACTCCAGTGTCGTGAGCAGGACCGGCGCCGCAGGCTGTGCCAGGTCCAAGACGGCAATGCCAGAGGCGCCATTGGCGACGTACACGAGGTCTCCAGGCCCCGACCGCACACTCCACGGATTGTCCAGCCCGACGGAGATCTGCCCGATCTGCTCGACAGAACCATCGCTGCTGGTCTCGAAGACCAACACCCCGCTGGCATGGGCGGCGACGACGAGCAGGTCTCCGTGCACCTCCATGCCTTCGAGGTTCTCGTCAAAGGTGCCCGACCACTTGCTGACTAGGTCAGTTGGTGAGGAGGCATCGAACACCTCAATCCACGGCTGCGGAGCCATGCGGTCGGCGTGGGCTGACACGTAGATCCATTCCCGGTCCTCGTCGATGGCAAGGTGCTGACATCGCGGGTAGCTGAACGATGAGTTCGCAAACGACACCTTGTCCAAGAACACAAGGTCCTCGGCGTCTTCGGCGTCGTACAGATTGAGCCCCTGTACACCGCTGCAAAAGGCAATTCGGTCCCCCCACGTCCGAACCTCGAGCAGCTCGGCAAACGAGCTGCCGCCGTAGTCGTCGAGCACCACAATGGGGTCGCCAGACACGGGTCGATTGGGGGAGTTGTTACCAGAAGGGCCGCCACAGCCGGTGAGCAGGACGAGGGTGGTGAAGAAGGGTCGCATGCTGCCTTGATGCACTGGTGCCAAGTCCGTTTCGAACCGAGGTCAGGCCGATCGAAGCTTGCGGTAGGCGGTGATGCCGACCATCAGCACAGCGGAAAACACGACAAAGCCGCCAACAGCCCAGACGAGCGCTAGCGCATCTTTGAGCACGACCACAAAGACAATGCCGACCAAGAACAGGGTGGCGACCTCGTTCCAGAAGCGCAGCTGCAGGCTGCTCATCACCACCACATCGGCCTGCAAGCGCGCGTGAATCCAGTGGCAGATGCCATGGTAGATGACCAGTCCAAACACGAGCCCGAGCTTGATCTGCAGCCACTGCGCCGGCCAAAACATCGGCACCATCATGCCGCCAAAGACCAAGGTCGCAATGCCCGCCGGCCACGTGATGCCGAACCAGAGCCGCGAAGCCATCAACTTGAGCTGGGGCAACAGAATCGCCGCTTCGTCGGCTGGCCGGTCATGGGCCTCGGCGATGTAGACGAACAGGCGCACGATGTAGAACAAGCCCGCGAACCATGCCACCACGCTGACGATGTGCAGCGCCTTGAGGGTCAGAAAGGACACGAGTGCTCCGCGACGTGATGCAGTCGTACTCACTTCGTTCGCAACGCACCACGCTTCAGCCCAAATTGCCGGCACCGTGCCGCGAATCAGGCGGGAAGCAGCACGCCAAACGCGACTCCACCTTCAGGCAAGTTTCGCACTTCAATCCGCCCGCCATGGGCATCGATGATGCGCCATGCCGTCGACAGCCCCAGCCCCGTTCCCATCTCGCGGGTCGAGAAAAACGGGTCGAAGACGCGTTCCATCAGCGTCTCGTCGATGTGAGGCCCATCATTGCCAACCTCGATGCCGTGATGCGGCGTACCCGCGACGTCCCTGACCACCACGCAAAGCGTCACGGTCCCGCCCTGTTTCAGCGCTTGCAGGGCGTTGATGCCGATGCCCAGCACGACCTGAATGAGCTGATCGCGGTCGCACGAGGCCATCGTCGCGTCGGCGGCCTCGACCACAGCCACCTTGGTCTGCTGCCGCGCCGCCTGTGCCTCGATCAACTCGGCCACGTGGACGGCCACCCCTTGCAGGTCGGTGGGCTCGACCCTGGGTGCCGAGTGCTTTGCGAAGTCCAGAAACCGCGTCAGCAAGCCATCGAGCCGGTCGACTTCCCCGATGAGGTTCTGGCCGATGCGGTGCTCGGGCGCCGATGAATCAACCGTGTCCAGAAGGATTTCCGCAGAGCCACGCATGCCATGAAGCGGGTTTCGAATCTCGTGAGCCAGACCGGCAGTGAGCTCTCCCAATGCCGAGAGCCGCGCTGCCCTCTCGAGCTGCGCGTCCTTTGCCTGGACCTGATTCAGGGTCTTTTGGAGATCTTCGCCCAAGGCAGCCTGCTGTCGACCCTCAAGGGCAATGCGCTGTGCGACAAAGCCCGATGCCGCGCCCAAGACCATGTAGAAGGCCATCTCAAGCGCCTTCTCGCTGGTTCCGCCCGGGTCATGTCCCGCATGGCCGAGGGCATGGGGCAGATAGACCCCGATGGTGACCGTAGCCGTCAACACACCGCCGGGAGCTCCGGCGATGCCGCCGGCCGCCACGATCGGCAGATAGAACAACCGCCGGGCCAGGTCGTGCACCCAGTGCATTTCGGGCGGCGTGAACACATGCAAGCACCCGACCACGAGCAGTGGCCCCCACACCCAGAACACCCCTCTGCGGGTCGCCAGCCCTTGCAGGGATGGTTCATTCATCCGCTTCGATTCCGTACTTGAGGATGCGGTAGGCCAGCACATGGCGGGGCACGCCAAGCGCCCTTGCCGCAGCACTCACGTTGCCGTTGTGCCGTTTGAGCGAGTGAACGACGACTGCCATCTCGACGTCCATCAGGGACATCCCTTCCGGCAGATGGTCGAGCCAGGAGTCCGCACCCGCCATGCCAGGCTTTGGAGGCAGGTCATCAAAGCGCACGGCCTTGCCCACACACAGGATGGCCAGGCGCTCGCAGGCATTGCGCAGCTCACGCACATTACCGGGCCAATGCCGTCGCTTCAGCTCGTCGGCCACGTCACTCGGCACATCGAGCTCGCGCCCTCCTGAGAACTCGTGCAAAAAGGCCAGCGCCAGCGGCATCACATCGGCCTTGCGCTCGCGCAGCGGCGGCACCTCGACGCCGATGACATTCAGCCGAAAGAACAGGTCTTTGCGAAACGTGCCATCCGCCACCCTGGCCTGCAGATCGGTGTTTGTCGCGGCCACCACTCGGACGTCGACGGTCAGCGGTTCATCGCGCCCCACCACATCGATGCGACCGTCCTCGAGCACCCGAAGCAGCTTTGACTGCAGCTCGAGTGGCAGCTCGCTGATCTCGTCGAGGAATAGGGTGCCGCCATCTGCCGCCCGGAAGCGGCCGAGTCGCGCTTTGGTGGCGCCGGTGAAGGCCCCCTTGCTGTGCCCGAACAACTCGGACTCCAACAGCGCGGCGGGAATGGCGGCGCAGTTCACGGCGACGAACGGGGAACTCGAACGCTGAGAACGCCCGTGAACCCGTCGTGCGACGAGCTCCTTGCCCACTCCACTCTCGCCAGAGACCAGCACCGTCGCAGAGGACAACGCCACCCGATCGACCACCTCGAGCACGCGACGCATGGCGCCGGACTGCACCACCATGGGCCGCTCGACGGTCATTGCGCGCAGCCGTCGGTTGTCCCGACGCAAGGTGCTTGCCTCGCCCGCTCGCTGCACCGTCAACTCGAGCAAGTCGCGCGAAAAGGGCTTCTGCAGAAAGTCCCACGCGCCCTCGCGCATGGCGGCGACGGCAACATCGACATTTCCGAACGCCGTGATCACGATGACCGGTGTGCCCGGCGACTGCTTGTGAATGGTCGCCAGCAATTCGAGGCCGTCGACCCCAGGCATCTTCAGGTCGGTGATGACGACTGCGTGACGCTGTGCGTCGAACAGCTGCAGGCCGGAAGCACCGTTGGCCGCCTCATCGACGCCGTAGCCCGCCTTGCGAAGGTTGTAGACCGCCACCTTCCGTCCAGCCTCGTCGTCATCGACAATCAGCACGTCCAACCCGCATCCTCCACTCGCCTCGTAGATAGCACCCGGCGCCGCGCACTGTGAAACAGACGGTCACGGTGGGGCGGCAGACGCCTATGGCGAGTTAGGAGCCCTGCATGACCTCGTCCCGCACCCATCCCCGCTGCTGGGTATCTGCAAGCACCCTGCTGTTTGCCACGCTGGCATCGATTCCGGCCGAAGCCCAATGAACGATGTGAAGCGATGCAACTCTCCCGGTCGGGAGATCCGAGTATGACGCTCCAATGGAGCCGTGACAGGCAAGCCTACAAGGCCGATTGATCGGTGTGGCCGGGCATGACTTCAAGACCATTGGAGCGGGCACCGTTCGCGTGCCCTGGGACCACAAGGGTGCACTCACGGTGACGGGCGGTGCCATGCGCTGGGCCGACGGCAACATCGACCCGCGAGACCTGCTGTTAGGCGTGGCCTGGCAGCCGATCTACAAGCCAGCACTCAGCCTGCGGGTCCGGCCGGCCATCAGCTTGCCGACGGGCGGACTGGGCCAGCGAGTCGCATCGACACCGCTGTCTTCGGGCAGCATCGACCCCGCTTTGGGCATCGACCTGACCGCTGGTGGCGCCTGGCTTGGCAGCGCCGTGATTGATGCACGCATGCCCCTCATCGAGGGTTCGGACGGCATCAAACAGGGCACATTCGCCCGCGCCGACGCACGCCTGGCCCGCCGCGTCGGAGCATCTGTCCTGTGGAGCGGCCTGTCCGCCGCCGGCCAGGGCAAGTCCAGCGAGTTCAGTACCGACGGATTCTCGGAGGCGGCGTTCATCTCTGGCATCGTCATTCCTCCGAGCGAACGACTGGCCATCAACGGCAGCGTGCGCGTCCCATTTTTGTGGGGCCGAGCGCCCCAGCGGCCCTACGCAGTTGGAATCGGGTTGGGGGTCTCCGGCGTGATCGGAAGCCCGCCCGAGGATCACGAACACTGATGTGGCTCGCTCTGCTGCTTGCTTGCACCTCGCCGCTCGACACCGGCGATGCGCGGGACAGTGACACCGAAGAACCCGATCCCGAACCCGTGGCCGAGCCCACCTTCGCGGACATCGCCGAGGCCCTCGACGAGGTGTGCCGCGGCTGCCACACAAGCGCCTTTCCGCACGGCGAGATGGTGCTGCACACCAGCGGCTACGCAAACCTGGTGAACAGGCCCAGCACCCAGGTGCCCTCCCTGTCGCGCATCGAGCCAGGCAGCCTCGACGATTCCTACCTGTGGCACAAGCTGCAGGCTTCCCATCGCAGTGTGGGCGGACAGGGAGAGTCCATGCCGCCGGTAGGTCGCATCTGGCCCGACTGGCACAACCAGACCCTGCTCAACTGGATCGAGCAGGGGGCCCCGCTCTAGCTACTCGTGACGGGGAGTGACCCTGTCTGAGTAGACGGCAAGCCAAGTACCCGTGCCGCCCGTGTCGATGGGGGCGTCCACCAGCTTCACCGCATCGCCAATCTCGAGCACACACGTGACCTTCGTCCGCATCGCGAAGCGGTTCTTCTTGCGTGGGTAGTCCTTTCGCACGTTGCGGTCGCGCACCACATGCCAGGTCGAGCCCACCCCACCGACATCGTCGGGCACCTGCGCATAGCCGACCAATCGGCCGCGCTTGCTGTAGCAGGGAGAGCTGTGAGCACCTGTTCGTGGCTTGGCCGGGACCGCCTCGGTTTCGACGCTTGGATGCGTGTCCGGGTCAGCATGTTCTGCCCCGCCATGCTCGCTAGCGACGCCCTCGGCATGACCATCGGCCGCGGCGTGCGCATCGGCCTCGTGATTTTCGACAGGTATGCCCATCGCGACCAGCGTGATGCTGCCGAGCACGGACGCGAAGAACAGCGCGAGGGCCGCTGCAGGAACCCGGTCTGGGCCGAGCTCATCGACGACCGGTTGAGGCATCAAGTCCTCGGTCGACTCGAGCGTCTCGGTCCCATCGAGCACGCGAATCAGCTGGGCGCAGTCTCGAATGCGGGTATCGACAATCGGACGCAGAGTCCCGCGAATCGTCTGCAAGTAGCGTTCTGGGAGCCCTGGCCGCACTTCGTCCGGATGGGGGTAATCTGCGCGCACCACTGCGTTGAGTACGTCAAGCAGGCTGTCGCCCAGGAACGGTTTCCGACCGCACATCATGCGGTAGAAGATGCATCCCAGCGAAAACACGTCCGCGCGTTCGTCGACATTCTTGGCGTCCGAGACCTGTTCTGGCGCCATGTACGAAGGCGTGCCGAGCGCAGTCCCAGTTCGGGTCTCGTCGATGCCTTCGCCCTCGGTGGCTGCCTTGACTAGGCCAAAGTCCGCCACCCGGGGCAACCAGCCTGTGGACGTCTTCTGCAGCAGCACGTTGTGAGGCTTGAGGTCTCGGTGCACCATGCCGCGCCTATGGGCCTCGGCAACGCCGGCGACAATGCCTCGAAACAGCTCTTCACAGACTTCCGATGTGGCATCGGTGTTTTCTTCGAGCCACTGCGCAAGGTCGGGGCCATCGACGTAGTCCATGACCAAGATGGGGGCGCCATCGACCTCGATCACGTCGGTCACAGGCACCACGTTTGGATGGCGCAACGTCGCCTGAACTCGACCTTCGCGCAGGATGCGTCGCCGTACATCAGCCCGCCGAAGAGCCAGCACTTTCATGGCATGCAGTGAGCCGAGCTCGGTGTGACGCACGCGAAAGACCTCGGCAATCCCGCCGGATCCAATGCGCTCCTCCACCGTGTAGCGTTCGATTTGTTGGCCCGGCTCGAGCAATCGGTCAGCCCGCCAGCTCGCCGACCAATGCGATGAGCACATCGGTTCGGGTGATGATGCCCTGCAGCTCGCCGCCTTCGACAACGGGAAGGCATCCAATGCGCTGCCGGGCCATGGTTCGCGCGGCAGCCGCAATCGACTCGCCACCAGTGATGGTCTCGATCGCCGTTGACGCCACGGAGCCCGCCGTCACGCCAGAGCCGTGCTCCGCATCGCGTTCAAGGATGTCTCGGTAGCTGATGACGCCGGCCAGTTCGCCGCCCTTTGTGACCAGCACATGACGAATCTGGTGGCTGCGCATCAACGTCCACGCGGCTGATGCTTCGGCATCCGCGTCCACGCTGATGACGTGTTTGGTGCTGTATTGGTCGACTCGCAGGCCCTTGGGCAGTCGCTCGCTCGCCTCTTCGATGGCCAGATGTTCGGTGATAAAGCCGACCGGGTGCCCGGTGGAGTCCGTCACGACCACAAAGTCTTGAAGGCTCTTGGCCAACCCGATGAGCGTCGGCACGACGGCGTCACCCGCAGATGCCGAAACCGCAGCGTCGACCACGATGTCCTTGGCCTTGTCGGCTCCTTGGTAGTTGCGGGAGCTCCATCCGTCGCGCTTGGAGTAGTCCCCGTGCTCGAACAGGGCGAAGTCGGTGACGACACCAGCAAGCTCCCCTCCCGAATCCACGGCGATGAGGTGCCGCAGTCGGTTGTCGATGAGCAGCCGTGCACACTCACCAAGCGCGGCATTGAGCGGCACCGTCACGGGATTTGCCGACATCAAATCCAAGACCTTTTCCAAGCTGCCCTCCTCGCCCGATTCAGGCCGGCAACTTTACCGCGCGCGGTGCGGGCCGTGTGGTACACTTAAGGTCAATCAGGCGGGCTTCAGCATCACGCGAGACTGGAGCCCGCCTTTCCTTTGTCTGCAAATTACCGTGTGGAGAGCACCGTGGACATCAAGACCCGTCGCAAGGCGCTCGGACTGACCCGCAAAGAATTGGCCATCAAGGCCTATGTCGACCCACCCTCGGTCCAACTGATCGAGCTTGGCCACCACGTCGACGACAAGTTCGTCAACCGAATCGAAAAGACTCTCGATGCGCTCGAGGCGGGCGAACCGGTTCCAGACTGGCGTCCAGCCGTCGACGAGGAGATCGCCAACGATCCCGATGTCGAGAATTTCCACTAGGCGGGTTGACACGCTCTGCACAAGTGGTACATTGATCATGCTTTGAAGAGCCCCGGTCGCCTTTGCGATACGGGGCTTCTCTAATTGGATCGCCCGTCACGATGTACGCCGCGGCCCGTTAGCCCGGCTGCATGAAGTATCGAGGCCTCCAGCTCGACCGGTTTCAGGAACAGGCCATTGGCCACCTCAAAGAGGGGCATTCGGTCCTGGTCAGTGCCCCAACAGGCACCGGCAAGACCATCATTGCCGACTGGATCGTGGACGAAGCTCTGCAAGCTGGGCAGTCCGTCGTCTACACCGCCCCCATCAAGGCGCTGTCCAACCAGAAGTTCCGCGACTACACCCGTCTGCATGGTGACGAGCGGGTGGGCTTGGTCACGGGCGATCTTGTCATCCGGCGAGACGCGCCGTGCCGCGTCATGACCACCGAGATCTTGCGCAACATGCTGCTCGGTGGCGAAGACCTCGAGCACCTCAAGGCCGTCATCATCGACGAAATCCACTTCCTGGACGACCGCGAGCGTGGCACGACTTGGGAAGAGGTGCTCATCTACCTGCCTCCCCATGTGCAGATTGTCGGGCTCTCGGCCACCATCGCAAACCTGCACGACTTCGCCGCTTGGCTGACATTTGTGCGCGGACACCAGGTCGATGTCGTGCTCGAAGAGACCCGGGCTGTGCCCCTCGACTTCTTTTATGCGTCGCGCGAGACCGGGCTGTGCACTCCACCGGACTACCACCAGCGCTGGAAGCGCAAGCGAGGCATGCGCGGTGGCTGGAACGAAGGACGTGGCAAGGGCCGCGGAAAAGGCCGCGACCGCAAACGCGACAAGCAACGCCGAGGCCGGCCCACGCGCCGTACGCGAGACACTGACTGCTTCGAGATGATGGCCGACCACGGCATGCTGCCCTACCTGTACTTTGTGTTCTCGCGGCGAGACACCGAGCGCTATGCCCGCACACTGGCCTCATGGCTGCACACCAGCCTGCTGACCGACGAAGAACAGGTCCGCATGGACGCGCGCCTAAACCAGGCCGCAGGCGAGCTCGGCCCTGCCCTCGACAGCGACTTGCGCCAGATCTATTCGATGGGAATCGCCTTTCACCACGCGGGCTTGCACGTTCAGCTCAAGTCCCTGGTCGAAGAGCTGTACGAGGCAAAGCTGCTGATGGTGCTGTACTGCACCTCGACCTTCGCTTTGGGCATCAACATGCCCGCCCGCTCGGTCTGCTTTGACGGACTCAAGAAGTACGACGGCACACGGGTCGCTCCCCTCCCCACTCGCGGCTTTATGCAAAAGGCTGGACGTGCCGGTCGCCGCGGCATGGACGACTTTGGCAACGTCGTGATTCGCCTCGATCTCGAAGAGTACGAAGAGTACAAGCCGCTGCTCGACCGCTACATGAAGGGCGAAGTCGAGAATGTACGCAGCAGCTTCAGCCTGTCGTGGAACAGCATCGTCAACCTGCTCAAGCGGCACGACGAGGACCACATTCGCGCCATCGTCGACAAGTCTTTCTTGGCATGGCACCTGTCCAAGCAGGTCGACCGGCAGATTGCCAGGGCCGAGCTGCTCGAGACCGAGCCCGGCGAGCACCACCGCAGCAAGAACAAGGACCTCAAAGAGGCCCGCCGCCTGCGCCGTCGCGCAAGCAATGACGAGGGTCGCTGCTGGCAAGAGTTTCAGGGCAAGGTCGGCTTTCTGCAGAACATTGGCTACCTGGCCGAAGACAACAGCTTCAGCGCCGGCGCAAAGGTCCTGCAGCACCTGCAGATCAGCGAGATGCTGACCACCGAAGCCGTGCTGGCGGGGGTCTTCGAAGACATCGAGCCCGAGACCCTGTTCGGCGTGCTGTGCGGCTTGGTCTCCGATCTGCCACGCAAGTCCGAGCGCAACTTCAAGCTGACCCGAGAAGATCGACGTCTGGCGCTGCAGCTGACCAACTTGGTGCGCGGCGACATCGTCGGAACTGCCGACGAAATGAGCAGCTACGAGAGCTCGTGGTGCCCCGATCTGATTCCCATTGGTCGCGCCTGGGCAAAAGGCGACAGTCTGCAGGCCGTTCTGATGATGATCATCACGCCAACGGACATCTCTGGCGACCTGGTTTCCTGCTTTCGCCGGGCAAAGGACCTCGCTGGACAGCTGCGGGATGTGTACTCCGACATGCCCGATCAAGTGGCCATGCTGCGCACCCTCATCAAGACAGTCAGCCGCGACGAGGTCGAAGTCGTCGGCTGACATGTAGACGCTGGCACGGTGCCATGGTAGCTGCATGGCTGACCGGAGCGCCTCCATGCTGACTTTGCTGCTGCTTTCCATCTCGGCCCAAGCCACCCCCCAAATCGACGCGGGGCTATACACCGGCCTCTACCTGCCAAACAGCAACCATCAGCTGTGGGATCCGCAGATTGTCGGTAACGGACCCGATCAGCTGTCCACTGGCTTCACGACCGGTTTTCGCCTCGGCGCTCGACCCATTCCCTACTTCGGTCTCGAGGCTGACTTCGACAAGTCCTTCACCGGCACAGACGCTGGTGGCGCCAGCATCAACAGCACCCGCTTCTCGGCCGTAGCGCTTGGCGATGTGGACCTGATTCCCGTGACTCCTCTGGTCTTCATCGGCGGCGGATGGACCGGCGTGCGGTCAGACGACAGCGTGCTCGGCAACGATCGCGACCCCAGCTACCACATTGGCCTAGGCGCGCAGTACGACCTGCCCGATCTGTCCGAAGGCTGGTTCAGCGTGCGCGCTGATGTGATCAGCCAGGTCATGAACTACCCAAAGTGGAAAGTTGACGCCGGATCGCAGTGGGGCTTCCGAGTCGGAATGACCTTCAGCTGGCCCGGCCATGCCCAAGAGGACGTGCTCGAGATCGCCGACCGCGACGGCGATGAGATCGCAGATGAAGATGACGTGTGCCCGGACCGTCCCGGTCAAGGTGCGGCGACAGGCTGCCCCAACGACGTGCGCTTGCGCATTGTCAACGAAGCCGACGGCGGAGTCGCCGGCGTCACCGTCCGAGTCGATGGCAAGAAGGTCGGCACCACTGCCTTCGACGGCTCCTTGCTTCTCGAATCCCAGGAGTTCGGCACCTCGCTGCCCGTCACTCTCGAAGTCGACCCCGAGACTGGCTACACGGTGCCTGCTGCGTTGTCGATCAAGGTTGTAGAAGGTGGCCAGGACGAAAACATCGTGCTTGATGCCGCCCCTGGTTCGGTCGCTGTGCAGGTCAACGCCGCTGGCGAAGCTGTCAAAGCCACGGTGAGCTTTGAGGGACCCGAGCAGATCGACACCGTCGACCTGGGAAGCGCCGGCAACAAGGTGTTCACTCTGCCCCCCGGCAAGTGGGTTTTGACCCTGGCCTCTGGCGAGTTCCCCACCGAGACACGCGCCATCGAGGTGCTGCCCAACCAAATGTCGATGATCTCCATCGACGTCACCCTCATTCCCAAGAACCAGTCCTTTGTGCGGTTCCACGTGCGGGACCCCTCGGGCCGCCCGGTGCCGGGAGCCAGCGTGGCCATCGACGGTCAGCCGCTCGGCCGGTCTGACTCTCTGGGCATGGTCACCCTCACCCCAGCAGTGGCGGGTGCCGAGATCGGGGTCGAAGTCACGACGCACCCCCGTGCTGGTTACCGCGAACGTGAGCCCCTCCAAGTCGCGGTCCTGCAGAAGGGCAGCGACGAGGTCATCACCCTGCAGCCCAAGCCCGGCGCAGTCACCATCGTCACCCGGGACACCGCCGGCGAGCCCATCGACGCAACGGTCAGCTTCTACGGCGCCGAAGACGAGGTCTCGGACGAGCTCGTTGGCCCCACCGGCGAGCGCGTCTTCGAGCTCGAGCCCGGCGAATGGGAAGTCGTTCTCGAGTCCGAGGCATTCGGGACCGAGCGACGAATCATCAACCTCAAGGCCAACCAACGCTCGCTCATCGCCATCGAGATCACCCTGGTGGACAAGGCCGCAAGCTTCGTGCGATTCCACGTCAAGGACCGTCGTGGACGTGCCATTCCTGGCGCTCGCCTGTTTGCAAACGACGTCGATCTGGGCCGTACAGACGGTGCCGGCGTTTTGATGATGCCGGACCTCGAGCCTGGAGCCGCGGTCACCGCACGGGTCGAG
>CAYYHT010000132.1:0-13255 GCA_964471355.1 uncultured Enterobacteriaceae bacterium | reverse complement strand
TAGCCACGTCGCGTCGGCCATCGGGGTGCCGATGATTGGCGGTGCCTATGTGGCCTGGACCCCCAAGACCCTGCGCAACGCGGCGGTCACGGTGATGCTGATGGGCCTGCTGTTGATGGAGAACGCGGACTACCGGCTGGGGGCTGGCGCGCTGGCCATGGTGTTGGTGCTGGTGCCTCGCCAGCCGATCGGCGCTGTGGGCGCGTTGCTCACGATCTTCGCCGGGCTGGGGATTGGCACCAACGGCGATTGGGGCGGCATTGCGAGATTGGACCTGTTCCACTACACCTTGAGCGTGGCCAACATCTGCCTAGCGGTGGGCCTGTCCAAGCTGCCGAGCGATGCGCTGCGAGCATGATGGTGCGACGAGGCTTGGTGACGTGCGCGATGGTGCTCTGGGGGGGGTCTGCCTTGGCCGAGGAGCCGAGGACGGACCGCCTTGAGCGGCTACGGGCCTATGATCTTTACGGCTCGGTGATTGTCCCGGAGCACCACAAAGAGGCTCGCCTGAAGTACGCCCTGAATCCGATGCTGGCAGTCGGAGTCGGAGGCGCGTATTCGGACCGCAACATCTGGCACGGCGAAGTGTCCTATGTGCAGATGCCGTCCCGTGGCTGGATTGAGCTGGAAGCCCGTCTTCCCTGGCTGGGCTTTGCTGGGCCTTTCGCCAGCGGTCGGCTCGTGGGAGGCAGCGTCGTCAGCAGGTGGCACATGGGCTTCGACGAAGACTTCGAGTGGCTCGAGGACGCCAACTTCGCCCTTGGGCTCGGTGCGACGGCCGGCCTGCGCGTGATCTTCCATCCCGGCTTGACGCTGTCTGTTCAGGCCAGTGGGCTGGTGGCGAACGCTTTTGGACTTGGCGATGTACCGGCATCTCGCCGCTATCCCGTGTATTGGGAGGCAGCCCCGGAGTTCAGCATGGGTTGGGCGGTACCCATTGGCGGGCCGCTCCCGTTGCCGAGGTTGCCCAGGATGCCGACGGGCGATGCCGAGGCCCGAGCAGCAAAGCTACTGTACCGCGTGCCGATGTGGGCCAGTGGCCAGACCGAGGTGGCTGTGGTCTCGTTTCCGTCGGGCGGAGACTGGGAGCAGACCGACATGCAAGGCGTGAGCTCATTTGCTCTGACGCGTTCCTCGCTGCAGCTCGGGACAGTTGAAGGCACGACGATGTCGTTGTCGGTTGTCTCGGGCCTGGTCGGTGTCTGGACGGACGGGGCCGATGCTGCGCACGTGCCCCTTGGGGTCTTTGGCGGAGGAATCGATTTCGAGCAGCGCATCTGGGAACGGGACGCGCGGTGGATTTCGCTGGCAAGCCGAGGGGCACTCATTCACATCTACACGCCCTACAATGGACCACAGCCGACGGTCTGGGCCGGCGCTCCGGTCGCCCTCATCGAGGGTGCGATCTGCGCGGGCCGGTCCACCCAGCAGCACGATCGAATCAGCGTCTGTTCCGGGGGGGCGTCCCTGGTCTTGGGACCGCTGGGAGTGACCACCAGCGTTCGCTACTCGGGCCACCTCAAGGGTGCCAGATACAATCAAGGCGGCTGATCCCGTCGGGATGAGCCGCCCTCATTGCCCAAAGGGCAGTGTCTACCTGGGCTCGATGCGCTTGAGCTTCATCTGCACGTCGCCCGACCAGTGCTTGTCGAAGGCGGTGACGCAGGTCGACAGGTAGCGGTCGTAGTCTTCGTAGACCTGATCGCCCCAGTTCTCGCGGATCTTGCCTTCGTGCAGCCGCAGACGACGCAGCCACTCGGCGGTGGTCATGCCGTAGTCGCGGCGGCGCATCTTCATCTCGATCAGTTCCCAGTAGGGGTTGATCGCGACGACCAGCTCTTCGATGCGGGGGTTGAGGCCACCGGGGAAGATGACGTCGGCGGTAAAGGCGAGGTCTTGCAGGTCTTTGCGCTTGCGAGGCACGCGGTTGCGCAGGATGGCCTGGAAGCCGAAGAAGGCTCCGGGCTCGACCCATTCGGCCAGCTTGTTGAAGTAGGTGCGGTAGATCTCGACAGCCTTGCCCTGGCGGGCCTGCTTGGGAGAGCACAGGTGGTCGATCATCTCGATCGAGATGAGGCCGTCGTACTTCTCTTCGGGCTCGTACAGCGCGTAGTCGCACAGAATGAAGCGAGCCTTCTCTTCGGACAGACCACGCTCGGCGCAGTACTCGAGCTGACCCGTCGACAGCGTGATGCCGTCGGCGCGCTTGATGCCGCGACGGACTGCACAGTCGATGGCCGAACCCCAGCCACACCCGATGTCGAGCATGGTCTTGTTCTCGTCGAGCTCGGCGTAGTCGTACAGGATGTCGAGCTTGTGCTCTTGCGCTTCTTCGAGGGTCATGCCCGGCTTGTCGTAGGCCGCACTGGTGTAGTGCATGTTCTTGTCGAGCCACAGCTCGAAGAACTCGTTGGAGACGCTGTAGGAGACGTCGATTTCTTCTTGAGTAGAGGTCATTGATCCCTCGAATAAAACACGTGGTGCGGGGGCCAAATACCCCCCTGTGATCCCCGCGTCAACGCACTTGTCATCGCTGGAAACAGTGACCCGTCAGTCGGTTTTCATTGCGGCGTCCATCTATTCAAGATATCAATTGAATAGTTGAGGATGAAGATTGGCACTCGACCCATTCAAGAGCGCTGCCTACGACGCGGTGGCCCGCACTGCCTCAGCGCTCTCAAGCCCCCGCCGCTTGCTGTTGTTGGACCTTCTGGCGCAGGGGCCGTTGACCGTCGACGCCCTAGCGACCGAGGCCGGCTTGAGCGTGGCCAACGCCTCGCAGCACCTGCAGAAACTGCGCGGGGCCGAGCTGGTGTACACCGAGCGTGATGGCAACCATGTGCGATACGCCCTGGCCGACCAGTCGGTGAACGCACTGATGGTCTGCCTGCACCGGACGTCGGTCGCCCGTTCAGCTCAGCTGCAGCGCCTGCGTGCTGAACACCTCGATGACGTGGACCAAGAGCCCGCCGGCGACGAGCTGCTTCGTCAGCTGGCCCAGGGCGAAGTGACAGTGATTGATGTGCGCTCTGCACGCGAGTTCGCGGCGGGTCATCTGCCAGGGTCACTGTCCATGCCTCTCCAAGAGCTGCCAGAGCGGCTGTCAGAGATTCCCTTGGACCGGCCGGTCGTTGCCTACTGTCGGGGCGCGTACTGTGCATGGGCGGGCACGGCTGTAGAGCTGCTCACCGCCGAGGGGTACGACGCCCGGCGTACCTCGGATGGTGTGTCCGAGTGGCGCGCTGACGGCCTTGATCTGTGAAATCCGGGCTGCGCGAGAACGCGGCTCAATTTGGCCTGTTGATGCTGATCAACGGCTTTGTCGGTGCCATGGTCGGCATGGAGCGCACGATCCTGCCGGACTTGGCCGAGGACGAGTTCGCCATCGCCGGCAAGACAGCGCTGTTGTCCTTCATCGCGGTCTTCGGCCTGACCAAGGCCCTGTCCAACTACATGGCCGGCACCCTGGCCGAGAACGGTCGGCGTCGGGTGCTCATCGCCGGTTGGTTGGCCGCAGCCCCGGTGCCATTTCTGCTGATGTGGGCTCCGACGTGGGGCTGGGTGCTGCTGGCGAACGCCTTGCTGGGTGTCAGTCAGGGACTCTCGTGGTCGGCGACGGTCATCATGAAGATCGACCTCGCAGGCTCCAAGCAGCGCGGCCTGGCCATGGGCCTGAACGAGTTTGCCGGGTACGCAGCTGTTGGTCTGTCGGCGCTCGCCACGGGCTGGGTTGCTGCCCAGCATGGGCTTCGGCCAGCGCCCATGTGGCTGGGCGTCGGGTTTGTGGTGCTGGGCTTGGGGCTGTCACTGCTGTTTACTCGCGAGACGCGCGAGATCGCCTTGCTCGAGGCTGCCGAGCCCACGCCGCCGGGCGAGGGCATCTCGCTGTTCATGGCGTCCCAGGCTGGCTTGGCCAACAACCTCAACGATGGCGTGGCCTGGGGGCTGTTCCCGCTGATCTACGGCGCGGCCAACATCCCGCTGGCCTCGATTGCCCTGTTGGTGGCGATCTACCCAACCGTTTGGGGGGTGGGGCAGCTGTTCACCGGCGCGCTGTCCGACGTCGTCGGCCGGCGCATCCTGATCGTTCTGGGAATGTGGATTCAGGCGCTGTCCATCGCAGCAGTGGTCTTCGCCACCGAGTTCTGGGGCTACGGCATCGCTGCTGCCCTGCAAGGCCTTGGCACCGCCATGGTCTATCCAACTCTTCTCGCGGCGGTGGCGGACGGGTCTGCTCCGACTGCGCGCGCCACCGCCGTGGGCACCTACCGGCTGTGGCGCGATCTCGGCTATGTGGTGGGTGCGTTGCTCGCTGGTGCGATCGCCGACGCGTTCAGCATCGACGCCGCCGTGCTTAGCGTGGCAGCCATCACTTTCCTTTCCGGCGCGCTTGTGGCATTCCGGGCTCTTCAATCCGAGGCATCCAGTGATCTTCCGTCAGCTCTATGACCGCGACACCTGCACCTTCACCTATCTGATCGGCGATGACTGGAGCCGCGAGGCCGTGCTGATCGATCCGGTCATCGAGCACCTCGAGCGCGACATCAGCATCCTGTCCCAGCTGGGGCTCAAGCTGGTGCACACCCTCGATACCCATGCTCATGCCGACCACATCACCGCGGCAGCGGCTCTGCGTGCCAAGACCGGTGCCCTGGTTGGGTACTCCCGGTCCAGCGGCGTCGAGGGGGCCGACCGGCTGTTCGATGACGGAGACGCGCTGCGCTTCGGCCTGCAGGCCATCGAGGTCCGGGCCACCCCAGGTCACACGTCGGGTTGTGTGACCTATGTCAGCGCCAGTGATGGGGCGGCGTTCACCGGCGATGCGCTGTTCGTGCGTGGCTGTGGGCGCACAGACTTCCAGGGCGGAAGCGCCCAGACGCTCTACCGCTCGGTTCGGGACAAGATCTTCAGCCTGCCCGATGGCACGCTCATCTACCCCGGACACGACTACAAGGGACGCACCGTCACCACGGTTCAAGAGGAGCGCAACTTCAATCCACGTCTTGGTGGTGGCCGCACCGAAGAGCAGTTCGTGTCGATCATGAACGAGCTCGATCTGGCCTACCCCCGCAAGCTCGACGTGGCCGTGCCAGCCAACATGCGCTGTGGTGTCGTGGGCGACGAGCCCATTGAACACGCCGCTCCAGTCGACGCCGACGCGTGGCCCGTGTTCCGCACGCCGTCGGGGGCGCCAAATCTGCCTGCCATCTGGGTCGCCGAGAACCGGGACCGCATTCGCCTGATCGATGTGCGCGAGCCGTCGGAGCTCTCTGGACCTCAGGGTCGACTCGACGGCGGCGAGCCGGTGCCGCTGGCAACCGTGATCGAGGCCAGCAAAGGCTGGGACAAGGACGACCGCTTGGTGATCTACTGCCGGGTCGGCGGCCGCTCTGACAAGGCTGCGCTGCAGCTCGAGGGCCTCGGCTTCCGCTCTGTCGCCAGCATGACCGGCGGCATTCTGCGATGGAGCAAGCTCGGTCTGCCGCTCGCGGCCGACGCCCAGGGCTGATCTAGGAGCCCTCGCCTCCGACGAAGTGGCCGTCATCGCCCACGATCCAGGTGTTCTGCACGTCGGCGGTCGCCTGGACCGCATCGGCCAGGGTCAGGCGCCATTGCCGGTCACTGCGGGGCCACGGAACGGCGCCGACCTCGACAATGGCGAGATCTGCTCCGCGCACCAGCCGCTGTACGGCCTGTGGTCGTGCGGCCGCCGGCGCATAGGCGATGGTCTGGCCCGCGACCGTCACCCGAAAGCCGACCGCCTGCCTGGACTCGACGGTGGGCTCGTCTCCCCATCGCGGCTCTCCGGCCGCATAGGACACAGTCTTGACTGCCATGGCGCCCACGTCAAACTCGGCTCCAGGCGCTTCGGCATCGAGTGTGACCGGGTACCGTCCCCACCCTCGCACCCACGTCTCGGCGAGCATGGGGCCGCGCTCGTGACCCAGCGCGAACCACAGGCTTAGGGCGGCGTCCTGGCTTCGGCCTGGCTCGAGCTGGCAGAGCAGGCCCACCATGCCGCCGATGGACTGCATGCGTCCGCCGCTCAAGGCGACCGCGCGCAGTCGGCCCAGTTGAGTAGGGCTCATCAGGCGCGACGAGCCCGGAGGCACGTCCAGCAGCAGCCCGTCGCCGCCGGATTCGATGTAGACCCCGCCCATAAGCCAGGTGACGACCAGGCCATCGCCTTGCCACAGGCTCATCGATGGTCCTCGATCCACCCACCGATCAGGGGGAAGACCTCGTCGGCGGCGAAGTCCGACACCCCAAAGTCGAGGTGGCCATAGTCGCCCTTGAAGCCGTTGGCTTCAGACAGCATGACGAAGCGTTTGTCGTCGCTTCCAATGGCGTCGTAGTAGCTCCAGACCCGGTCGGCGGCGGCGATGCGGTCCGCTCGGCCAGCCAGGAAGAGCATCGGAGTGGTGACGTCATCCAGACTGGTTCGGTACGTTGTGCTGCCATCGGCCGAGGCGAACTCGCCGTTCCGTGCCGCGCGTCCGAACTGCATCATCTCGCCATGGGACAGCGGCGAGACGATGCGGTCATACATCTGCTCGCGGGCGCCGGGGGACATCAGGCCGGGGTTGAAGAGGCGGTCGTCGATGCCCAGTGGGGTCTGTTCGAAGCCCTTGATCAGCTTGGCGCCCATCGGTGAGGGCACAAAGGACAGTGCGCTGACCGCCCACGTGTTCTTCAGGGCCAAGTCGGTCACCAGATCGGGGTCACGGAAGTCCAAGGGGGAGCCCACTGCCACGGCACTAGCCAGCGGCGGCAGGCTGTTCTGCGACAGGTAGATGGCCAGGACCATGCCGCCCATGCTGTGGCCGACGTAGTGCACTTCCGATTCGTTCGATTGGTCGAGCACATAGGCAAACGCTGCGGGCAGGTCGTGGGTGCCGTAGTCGTCGACGTTCCAGCCAGCTTGCTGGCGCGTGCCGTCGGGGTGGTTGCGTGCCGGGCCGTGTCCCCTCAGGTCGAGGTTCCACACGTCGTAGCCCTGGTCGTTGAGGTACAAGGCCAGGCTGCGGTCGGGTGCGAGATCCCAGAAGTGGTGGTTGCTGCTGATGCCGTGGCACAGGATGACCGCAGGACCGTCGCCCTCGTAGCGCTCCATCCAGATGTGAGCGCCGTCGTCGGTCTGGACCCAGTGCTGGGTTGCGCGCTGCTGGTGCTCGGCCACAAAGGTCGGATTCTCGGCCAGATTCCAACCGCTCCATGTCGCGGTCAGACCGACCGAGCCGGCAGCAGCGGCCAACAGGCGTCGCCGAATCATGGGTGCTCCAGCGCATGCACAGCGGCGTGGATCGAGGTGGGATGCGTGAGCAGCTCGCCGTGGCTGAAGTCCTGCCCATCCAGGCGATTGACCCCTAGGCGCACCAGCTCGCGATTGGGCAGGCGGCGTGATGCCGGAACCACCGCCTCGATCGATGCGATGTCGTCACCGATGCTGACGGCCATCCACACCGGCGCTTCGATGGCGTCTAAGCTCAGCGGGACGTGGTCTTGCTGGACCCAGGTCTGCAGGTCGCGCGCCAAGCCGACGGGGGCACAGCCCAGCTTCACCTCTCCGCCGATGAGCAGTGGAGTCAGCTGCCGACCGTTCCACTCTGCCGTGCCTCCGAGGTGCACGGATTGGCCGAGCTCTTGCTCGGCGAGGTGGTCGGTGGCGGCGACTCCTTGCACATCCAAGACGGGCGCCATGAGCACGTAGCGAGACGCTGGATGACTCGGGTGTGCCATCAAGGCCAGGGTGGCACCGACGCCATGAGCGAGCACGGGGGTGTCGGCGGGCAGTGTGGCTGCGGCTTCGGCGACCGACGCGGCGAGCGACTTGGCGTCCTGGTCGCGGCACGGGAACTCCAGCAGGTGCACGTCGCGACCGGCCTCGGTGAGCGCGTGAACAAGGGGCAAGTAGCTGGGCCGCTCGAATCCTGGCGTCGCCACAACCAGCACGGGATCGGTCGCTGTGTGCGGGGCGGCATCCCACAGGGTGTAGGGAGCGGCGGACGCGGTGAGGGCGAAGAACAGAATCACACCAACCCATAACGTCGCGCGCTGAGTGACTGCTGCGGCTCTAGTCGTCTTCGGGGATGGGAACTTCAGGGGCGACGCCCAATCTCCACCGTGTGGCCAGCAAGAATGTACCCAGGGCAACCATGCACAGCCCGATGGCCTGTGAGGTGGTTAGGCCGATGACGGCGGTGTTGAGCGCGGTTCCGGCCCGTGTCATGCCGGGCAAGGGGAAGCTGTCGGCGAACTCGGCGCTGACCGGCCAGGTGAGTGCGTAGCCGCGGTGATCGGCGCGAAAAGACTCAATGAAGATTCTGCTGATGGGCTCGAGGATCAGCAGCATGCCCGTGACTTGGCCATCAAACAGGCGGCGGGTCCACACCCAGCTCAACAGGCCAGACAGGCCCAACAGGGCAGTGATGCTCCACAGCTGCGTCGGGTACAGCGGCTGGTGCTGCAGCCGGCCGACCCCGTCGTGGAACTCGGTGATGATGAACGGGAAGCCGCTGTCGAGCCAGATCTCGCCGTGCAGAACGCCCTCGGTCATCAGCGGCTGCAGCTCGAGCGAGTGCGGGGCGATGGCGCCGTGGCAGCAACCCGCAAAGAAGCAGCCCATGCGGCCGATGCCCATGCCCAACAGCAGTGCGGGTGCCAGCAAATCGGCCAGCTTCCATCCATTGAGCTCAAGTGTCCGAGCCAGCGCGAAGACGCCTGCTGCTCCACCCAGAAATCCGCCATAGAAAGCGAATCCGCCTGCCGCGAACACCTTGCTCGGGTCGAACAGTGACAGCGGCCCTTCGACAGCAATTAGGTACAGCAGCCTGCTGCCCAGCAGACCACCCGCCGCCGCCGCCAAATAGATGGGGATCAATCGATCGGGGTGCACACCGATGCGCTTGGCTCGCAGGTGTACGTGGATAAACGCCAGCGTAAAGGCAAACGTCATCATCGTCCCGTAGGTGGGGATCTGGAACGGCCCGGTGGGCGTCTGCAGTTCGATGATGTAGGGCAGCACGGTCCAGACGTATGCTCTCGCCAACCCGGGGGGTAGTGGTGAGTGCGTCGAAATCTGTCCTGATTACTGGCTGTTCATCTGGAATTGGCGCTGCGACCGCTGCCAAGCTGCATGCAGAGGGCTGGAAGGTCTGGGCCACCGCTCGAAATGTCGACAGCCTCGAAGACCTGCGCGCCCAGGGCTGCGAGGTGCTGGCGCTCGATGTGACCAGCGAGGAGTCCATGGTGGCGGCGGTGAACGCTGTCGTCGAGGCCGATGGCGCCGTTGGCGTGCTGATCAACAACGCCGGCTATAGCCAGTCCGGTGCCGTCGAAGATGTGCCGCTCGACCGCGTTCGAAAGCAGTTCGAGACCAATGTGTTCGGAGCGCTGCGCATGTGCCAGCTTTGCCTTCCGGGAATGCGCGACCAGCGCTGGGGCCGCATCGTGAACATCTCGTCGATGGGCGGCACCCTGACCTTTCCAGGCGGCGGGGTGTACCACGCGTCGAAACACGCCATGGAGGCTCTGTCGGACGCCATGCGCTGGGAGGTCGCTGGCTTCGGCGTCAAGGTCATCGTCGTCCAGCCAGGCTTGATTCGCACCAACTTCTCCAACGCGGTCGAGAAGGAGTGCGAGGTGGGTGAAGGCCCGTACGCCGAGTTCAACGCCCAGGTCGTCAAGGGCACGCACGAGTTCTACAACGACGGGCTGATGGCCAAGCTCGCCGGCGACCCGATTGACGTGGCCAACGTCGTGTCCCGCTCCATTCACGCTGACTGGCCTTGGGCGAGGTATCCGGTGACGGCTTCCGCCTATTTCCTCATGGCTGTGCGGCGCTGGCTTCCGGACGGCGGATGGGACCGCTTTGTGTCGGGTTCCTTTCCGCGTCCGGGCACGTAGCCACCGCTACTGCGCGTCCTTCTCTGGGTCCCTCGCTCCCCGCTTGAGGTCAGTGATGGCCTCTCGGGCCAACCGTTCATCCTGGGCGGCTTGGCCTCCGTGGAAGTCCTCCACATGGGCGGCGATGGCGCGGTGGGCGAGGTCGAGCTCGCGCGGAGCCTGACCGCCTGGAGCATTGAGGTCGATCGTTCCGTCCTTGGTGGCGAGTCGGATCAAACGCTGGGCATCACGCAGCTGCACGCCGGTGATGCGGCTCCATGGAATGGAGCGTGACCCAACCGTCAGTGATGTGGGCCCAACCTCGACGTGGACGGGAATGGGCCCGGAAGTGATGGCCTGAATGGCACCGATGAACGCGAGATCGGCGACCTGGAACAGCCACAGGGCCAAGATGGCGAACAAGGCCAGGCGGGTCGTGTTGCCGTCCAGGCCGCCACTCATGGCCAGTGATGTGGGCACCAGGCTGATGCCCCACAGTGCTGCGTGGATGATTCTGGACACGTTGCGCGCCACCAGCGGGTCGAGCGCCAACAGTGTCACCACAAGGCCATCCATGCTCGCCTCGGCTTCGGAGACCCGGGGATTGAGTGCGGCGCTGACGCGGTAGGACAGCCATTCCACGTCCTCGAGTGAATGACTCGACGCGTCGTAGCGATGCTGCACACCGTCTGCCTCGACGATCAGGTTGGGTCCGATGGCGCTCACAAAGACCCGGTCGACTTTGTCGCGTTCGAAGATCTGCCCGTCGATCGACACCTCTTGGTATCGCACCACGACGGACGTCGATGACGTGGTCGTGCCGCCGTCGCCGAACAGCGCGTCCCGAGGCTTGGTGACCAGGGTCGCGTTCACGGCCCCGTTGTTGCTCACCTCGACCTTTAGGCTCTCGGGTTCACCCGCCATGGCGTGGGGCCCTCAGCTTTGCTGCCAAGTCCGAGCCCAGGTGGCGTTGGACCGCGGCATTGAGGCCCGGTTGCTCGTGCAGCAGCTGCTTGAGCCCTGCAAATGGCCAGCTCATGAGCTCGACATCGCCGTCTGCGCGCACTTCTGCGGTCGCCGCGTCGCCGGTGAGCCATGCCATTTCGCCGACGAACTGCCCTGCGCCCAGGCTCGCTAGATGCGTGTCGTCGGCGTGCACGTTGGCGGTGCCGTCGCACAGCAGCATCAGGCGGTCCGGCGTGCTTCCACTGGCGACCAGCACATCGGAGCGATTCTGCCACTGTCCCGCCGCGAGCAAGCGCGTGAGCTCCCTGGGGCTCAGGCCCTGAAAGGCCAGCTGGTGCAGTCGCTGTTCCCGCTCATCGAGAAACACCGGGCGCCGCTCGGCCAGCAGCCGGCCGATTTGGTACAGGTTGATCACCGTGAACAGCGAGTTCCAGTACACGGGCGCCATCAGCGGCTGCTCGATCGCAAAGCCGAAATAGCCGATGAATGCCAGGCCTCCCAAGATCGACAGGACCCTGAGCCACAGGATGTCGCGCACCAAAAAGCTGCCCAAGATGAGCAGGTTGGCCAGGTGAATCAGGTTCTCCATGTGCGTTCCTTGTTGCGGAGCTTCACCGCGGCTTCGACCATCGCCGCCCCCGACGCGTGGTCTCCCAAATAGGTGTTGTCGTGGCGCCAGACCTCGTTCACCACCGAATCGAGCAGGACGACCCCGCCCTGCTGCCACCAGTCGCCGTCCCACAGCGAGTTTGGATGCCCCTGGGCCCAGCCCGTGAGCAGGGTCCACAGCGCGCGAGGTCCGGTGCCGCCCCACACCGACCGCTGCATGCCGGCGAGCGCTTGAACGGCCAAGGTCGGGTCGGTGAAGACCCGAATGTGCTTGTCCACCAGCTTGTAGTGCGCTTCGAAGGCCTTGATGGCACCGGGGCTGCCGTTGCCGATGATCACGATCCGCACCCCCAACTTGGCGACTGTGGGCAGCACGGGCACCACGTCACTCAGCAGCAGGCTGCACTCCATGCAGCCCCAATGGCGGACAAAGATCAGCAATGTAGGGCCATCCAGAACCGTACCCAGGCGGACCGTTTCGCCGGCGGCATTCAGCACGTTGGCATCGCGCAATGACATGTCGCATCCTATCGATCCGGAGACCTCCCGTGGCCGATCCTCGCTACCTCGACATCCAAGACGAGCTCATGACTGGCGATCTCGTGCTCTTCGAGGGCTCTTCGAACACCAGCGACCTGATCAAGCGCTTCACCTTCACGCGCTGGTCCCATGTGGGCATGGTGTTGCGCGTGCCCGGCTACGAGCAGCCATTTGTCTGGGAGAGCCTGCGCACGGCGGCGATCCCCGACGCGATGGATGGCCAAATGAAGAGCGGCGTGCAGCTGCTGGACTTGCGGCAGCGCGTGACCCATTGCACCGACCCGATGGCGGTGCGCCGCCTGAACAAGCACGTCTCTCCGGTCATGCATGCCGCTGCGCTGGGCTTTCGGGAGCTGGTGCGCAACCGCCCCTACGAACAGAATCTGTCCGAGCTCGTGTTTTCGGCCTACGACGGACCGATGGGCGACAACGAAGAGGACCTCTCCAGCATCTTCTGCAGCGAGTTGATCGCCGAGGCCTACCAGCGCATGGGCCTGCTGACCTGCAATACGCAGGGGGGCGAGGCCAGCAACGAGTACACTCCGGCCTTCTTTGCGGGACCGGACACGCTGCCGTTGCTCGGTGACTACCAGCTCGGACCGGTACAAGTCATCCATCTCAAGTAGGCGCATTGACCACCGAATCCGACGACCCATACCGCGACCCAACCCTCTACGATCTCGAGTACGAGGGCCTGAACGAGGACATCGCGTACTACAGCCGGCTGGCCGCATCGTCCCCAGGACCCGTGCTTGAGCTTGGCTGCGGCACCGGTCGCATCACGATTCCCATGGCCCGGGCAGGTGGCGTGATTCACGGCCTGGACGCCAGCTTTCAGATGCTGCGCGGATTGGAGCGAAAGCTCGCGGACGAGACGGCTGACGTGGGCAAGCGCATCACCTACGAGGTCGGCAACTTCTTGGAGCTGCAGGGGCCGCCTCGCTACCCGCTGGTGATGCTTCCGTTCAACGCGATCCATCACTGTGCGGGCCACAACGAGGTGCTCGCGTTGCTGGCTGGCATCAAGCAGGTGCTGCTGCGCGGCGGTACCTTTGCGATGGACTGCTACATGCCCGACCCCACGCTGTACAAGCGGGCCAAGGGTGAGCGATTCGAGGAGCGCAGCTTCCACGACCCGCGCAATAGCCACACTCTGGTGTCTTGGGAGAGCGGCTGGTACGACGACCTGGCCCAGGTCCACCACGTGGTCTACATCTACCGGCACCCGGACGGCACCGAAGAGAACGTCGCCCTG
>CAYYHT010000131.1:0-13278 GCA_964471355.1 uncultured Enterobacteriaceae bacterium | reverse complement strand
GAGCAGAATGGCTGCGACCTCCGCGGCTGCGGCTTGGCAGCTGATCGTCAGCAGAATGGAGGTGATAGCGGCAGTTCGGAACGTCATGGAGTGCACCCGTAATCTACAATTCGCGACCGCGAGGCCCATTTGTCCGACACTGAGAGCGAGCGGTTCCAAGAGGTAATGGAACGTCTGTCCGACGTGTTCGATGGCAGTCCCCCGAAGGTCGGAAAACTGTGGGCTGCGCATGTCAAAGAACACGGCGCAGATGGCGATGCATTCCTTGCCCGGCTGCGAGCCGATGGGGTGGTCAATTCTGAGCAGCTGCGGTTGCTCCAAGAGCGCGCAGGCATCGCCCTCTCCGACCCTTCGACATGGAGTGAGGACGACAAGGTGACCGCATCGCAGCGGTTTCAACTCCTGGGTGTACTGGGAGCCGGTGCGATGGGCGAGGTTCAGCTCGCCCGGGACGAGAGACTGGGGCGGACGGTGGCGCTCAAGGTCATGAAGGGAGACCTAGCGGCGAACAAGGGCCTTCTGGGGCGCTTTGTGTTGGAGGCCCAGGTGTCGGCGCAGCTCGACCACCCCAATATCGTGCCCGTCTATACCCTCGAGCGGACGGACGATGCGGCGGTCGGCTTCTCGATGAAGCTCGTGCAGGGTACCGAGCTCGAGGGCTTTATCGAAGTCTGCCGTGCCCAGGAAGCCGCTGGAGAGCTCGACGAAGACCACCGCCTAGAAGGCCGGCTAGAGGTGTTCCTCAAGGTGTGCGACGCGATGGCCTATGCCCATGCGCGCGGGGTCATTCACCGGGATCTAAAGCCCGAGAACATCATGATTGGCACCCACGGCGAGGTGTACGTGATGGACTGGGGCATCGCCCGCTTGTGGGGCCGGCCCGAAGACCCTGGAATCCTCGCCATGCAGGCGCTCGACTGGGGCGACGACGGCCCGGGGCGCACCCAGGTGGGCATGGCCATTGGCACCCCGAGTTTCATGTCCCCCGAGCAGGCACAGGGGCTCAATGACGAGCTCGAACCGCGAAGCGACCAGTACTCTCTCGGCCTGATCTTGTTCGAACTGGTCACTCTCAAGCGCGCGAACGCCGGTCCTACCGCCATGGTGACCACTCTGCGCGCCCAGGAAGCCGAGAAGGAGTCCTACAGCCACATCCGCGGCAGGTCCATTCCGCGGGAGCTCGGCGCCATTGCTGACAAAGCGACGTCCTTCAAGCCTGTCGATCGGTACGACGGCGTCGATGAGCTGGCCGATGACATTCGCCGCTTCATGCGCCGTGAAGCGACTCATGCGATGCCCGACAACCTGGTTCGCAGGCTCGTTCGGTGGGTGGGACGAAACGCCGGAAAGACAGCTGTAGGCTTCATGACCATTATTCTCGCTGCGGTCATAGCTGCTGCGGGTGTGGTGGTCACCAGTCTGGGAGCGGTGGTGGAGACCCAGCGCCGATCTGCAGCCCAAGAGCATCGAATGGCCAACTTGGTGACCGTCGTCAATCGCCGTGCCCATGCGATCGACATGGAGATGTTTGACCATGCTTCATTGGCTGAACAAGTCGGCGTCTCTGCGGTCCGCATGCTGGAACAGGATCCCAAGCGCTCCACCGACAAGTACTACACCCTGGCCGATCTCTGGGACGACAAGGGGCCGATGGACTTCGCCAAGAGCGAGAAGTACGACCAGCGGGTGAGCTTTGGCTATCCGGTGAACGTGGGCGCTCCCGACGCTCCCATCGAGAGCCTGGTGGATGACATGCGTCGGTTGGCGCCGATTCGGCACGACATGCGCATGGTGTTCGCAGGTGGCTACGGCGACGAGCCGCCAGGGAGGAGCGCGCCACGTCTGCGGGCTGCGGTCGAGAAGGGAGCGGTGCCAATGCCCTACGTCACGCTCGGTCTCGAGTCGGGCTTGATGGTTAGCTACCCGGCCAACGAGGTGTACTCACCGGAGTTCGATACGCGCAAGCGGCCTTGGTACACGATGGTCAAGGGCAAGCATGGCGCACAGTTTGGTCCGCCGGTGCCCGACGAATCGGGTCTTGGCAGCTTGGTGCCTGTTTCTGTCCCGCTGTACGACCGGCAGGGCACCTTCATCGGCGTCTCCAATATGGCCAACGGGCTCAAATACCTCGTCCATCGCCTCGACATCGATGACCTCGCAGTTCAGACCGGCGGCTACCTCGTCGAGCCGGGTGGCCGCGTGGTCGTGCAGACGGGTGACGAGCAGGACAAGCGGACCGGCGTGTTCGACCACGGAAACAAGGCTGACCCAATGCCTCCCTTTCCCGAGCAGGATCTGCGAGATGTCATTGTCGCGAAGCAGCCGGCAGGCACGCTCCGTACCGATGACAGCATCCTTGTCTTCAGCCGTCTCGAGAGCCTTGGTTGGTACTACGTCGTGCGCGTTGATGCGGCAGAATTCGATGTGTGGGAGCCGTAGTCCCGGTCAGACGAGAATCTCGCCCAGGCTGTCTTCGGTGTAGGCGTCGTCGTCGCCAAAGCCGGTCATGTTGATGCCCATGCTGCGAATCAGCGTCAGCAGTACCTTGGTGGTGTTTTCGGCGGTGGTGCTGCGGTAGTGGAAATCGGTCTTGATTGCGCCACAGCCCCCCCCTGCCAAGATGATGGGGAACTCGGTCAAGTCGTGGACCCGCCCCAACGACACGTCAGTGGTTCCGAGCACGATGCTGTTGTCGAGCAGGTTCCCGTCTCCTTCGTTGATGGAGCGCATGGCTTCAATCATGTAGGCGTACTCTCCCAGAATCATGCGCACAATCTCGCGGACTTCGGGTTGGTCGCCGACCTCATCGTGAGTCAGGTTGTGGTGGCCAGCACTGATGCCGGGGAACAGCTCGTTGTTCACCGGGTAGGTGATGAAGTTGCTGGCGACCCGGGTCTGGTCACAAGCCATGGCCATCGCCATCAGATCGCACATGGCGCGGTTCTTTGCGGAAATCTGCGGCCGCCCGTCGATGTCCGGGTAGTCGCCGTCGGGCGGTTCGGGTGCCAAACAGGCGGCAAGGTCCGGTGGGTCCTCTTCCATGCGAGCAAGCCGCAGCTCGAGCTCGCGAATGCCATCAAAGTGCTGATCGAGGCGGGCCTTGTCGGTGGCGCCGACTCGCGTGCGCAGGGCAGACGCGTCGTCCATCACGCTGTCGAGCACACTTCGGCGCAGGGCGAGCGTGGGGTCGACGATGGACTCGTCACCCGGAGCGCGAAATCCCTCTCCAAAGATGCGTTCGAACAACAAAATGGGTGAAATTTCAGGCGGATTCTTGTTGTTCGGTCCGTTGAAGGACAGTCCGCTGCGGGCGGCGGCTCCGAACTCGAGTGATCGGAAGCGAGTTTCGCCGCCGACTTGCTGGGCAATGACCTGGTCAATGCTCGGGGCCGAGAAGGTCTCATCCTCTCCCACAACCAACAGCGGAGAGCCGGACAAGATGCCGGCGGCGCCCGACAGATGGGGGGCCGTATTGGGGACTTTGACCTCCATGCCAGTCACGACACAAATGTCCTCTTTCACCGCTGTCAACGGTTCCATGAGCGAGGACAGCTGCCAGTCGGATCCTGTGCCTTCGCCGGTTGGCACCCAGTGTGAGGGCACGACGCCATTGCCCCAATAGAAGATGCCGAAGCGGCGGGGAAGCTGCGAGCCGTCTGCATATGCGGTCCCGGACGTGTTGAAGAAGGCTTCGAGCGGTGGCAAGCCAATCGAGATGGCAGTGCCGGCGAGCAGGCCGCGAAGGAGCATGCGGCGATCGAGTCCGCGCCTATTCATTGCTTGGCTCCGCAGCGGTGTCAACGGGGGCTGTCTGGCGGTATGCAGGGCTGACAATGAGGTCCAACACCAGACTGGTGACACTGTGCTTGGACTTCACAAAGCGGGCTTCAAGGTCGCGCACGCCGTCCATCTCGCCGAGCTCCGGGGAGTGCCCATTGGCATAGCGGAACATGTGGTTGGTGAAGCAGTAGGGCACGTCCGGGTGAGTGGCGATCTGCTCGGCCAGCTCTGGGAATGTCTGCCAGGGGCGTCCGTCGAATTCGCCCGTTGCATCAATGGGGTAGTCGTTGTCCGTCGTCCGATAGCGTCCGATGCCGTCGAAGTGCTCAAAGCCTAGGCCGATGTGGTCGGTCAGGTCGTGGCAGCTGGCGCAGCCGGGGTCGGTGAGGTGTTGGTGCACGCGGTCCCGAAGGGTGGGGGTCTCGCCGGTGGCCTCTGGAATCGCGGTGTTGGCGTTCGATGGAGGAAGTGGGATCGGCTGGCAGAGCAGCGTCTCGCGCACGAAGATGCCGCGCAGGGTGGCAGAGCTGGACACCGCGTGGGAATGCAGCGCGAGCACCGAGACCTGGCCGAGCACGCCCACGCGCTCGCCGTCGCCCGGCAGTTCGGTCAAGCCAAAGCCCTCGCGCTCGGGGGCTGGCACGTTGTAGATCGCGGCCAGTGTGCGGTCGATGGACGTCTGACGGGTTGTAAAGATCGTCCGGTAGTCCGCGTTGTCGTCGAACACAATGCGCTCGAACAGGCGAAGGGTCTCCTCCTGAGCCGCAGGCCCGATGTCTTCACTCATGTGCGTATAGACCAGCGGGTCCTTTGACAGCTCATCGAGCTTGTACAGGAACAGCTGCTCTTTGTAGAACTCGCGCAGGCCGCGTCGCGCCAGTGGATCAGCGAGCATGCGTTCTGCGTGCTCGGTCAGGCCCTCGATGGTCGTGAGCTCTCCCGCCTCTGCGGCGGCCAGCAGCGTGTCGTCTGGGGTCGTGTTCCACAGGAAGTAGGACAGCCGACTCGCCATCTCGTAGTCGGTGAACCGCGTCCGTCCAGGATCGCCGGGATCCGGCTCGCCAAGCTCGGCGCGGAAGAGGAAGTTGGGGGACTGAAGGATGGCGGCCATGGCGAAGCCCAGGCCCTCGTGAAAATCGTCGAGGGCAGTCGCTGAGGTGCCTGCTATGGCGACCAGGCGCTCGGCTTCGTCGTCGGTGACGTGGCGTCTCCAGGCTTTGTATCCGAAGCTCTCTACGAACTGCCCGGCGCAGTCGGCATCGACGGTGGCGCTAGGAGCGCAGGGCACAATGGCGTCTCGGACCGCGGTGTCTGCCATGGCTTGGGAGGCGAGAGAGTACGCGGCGTCCTCGTAGAGCTCCGCCCCTCGTGGAGAGATCGTGGTGACCGCAGCCCCCACCGTCAGGTATCCATCGGCCGCGGAATCGGGTTCGAGGCGAGTGGGAAGGACCACGGTGGGGCCCAATAGATCGGCCACGGTGTTGGCATATTGGGCTTGGGTGAGGCGACGGAGCGTGGGCTCTGGCGGCTCGACCTCCGGGTATTCGGAAGTCCCGTTGCAGGACCCGAGGCACGCCGCGAGGGCAAACAGAATCGTGGTGGAGCGAAGGCTTGTCACCCGGGAAGGGTAGCCGCTCTAGATGCCGGTGTCCTCGTCCTTGTCACATGCGGCGATCAAAGCTTGGACCGGGGCACAGTCCTGCACGGTGTCGATTCGGACCCCGGCGCTGCACACGGGTGTGTTGCCGCACTGCATGGCACTCAGCTGGGCGGTGCACATGTCGACCGCCTCATGGTTTGCGGCCAGGGCAGCCTCAAGGCCATCGCAGCTCGATGCGGCTTGCTTCATGAACGCGGCACACGCCGGTTTGTCCGGAAATGCGATGTGCGACGGGCAGGACGTTTTCTGCGAGGCCACGCACTCGGGCTCGGTGTAGAGCTTGCAGACCGCGTCGACGTACTGTGTCTTGAGCTGTGCGCCGGTGCGGGAGTCGGGGGCCCCAATGGCGCTCGAGTTCTGCGACGGCGCAGTCTGGGTCGCCGTGCCGCAGCCCACTGCAACCAGGAGAACGATGGCTGGGAAGAGTCGTTTCATGGGCGTCATGGTTGCATTCCCTGCAGGCACTCGTCGAGGTGCACCTGGCCCTCGTGTTCGACCTTGAGCTTCTTTGCGAACACGACGCCGGTGAAGTCGGCGTTGTCCTTGACCTTCACCTCATTCTTTTCGCCAATGATCGTCGCGACAACCGTCGCGTCGTCCTTGATTTCGACCTTGTGACCGACCACGTAGAAGATCAGCTGGCCAGCGTCGCCACCGACGTTGACTTGACTGTTCTCTTCGAACTTCAACTCCTTGTGCACGTTGATGATGACCGTGCCGACAACGTTCAAGATGCTGTCGTCTTTGAACTTGACCTCTTCGTAGCTGTAGGTGCCGGCGGTGAGCGTGAGCACGTCGTTGTCTTTGAGTTCAAGGTCCGGCTGGCCATGCACATGCGCGATGTCGGGAACCGAGTAGCTGCCGCTCTTGGCCTGCGTCTCGCCGCTGATGTACCCGTTGTCCTCGATGTTGACCTTCTTGTTCGACGCGACATGCCCGTAGATGGCGCCGTCATCTTTGACCTTGATGTCGCCGCTGGCGCACAGCTGCGCGTCGTTGTCGGCGAGTCCGGTGTCGCAGCTGATGCTGTCGATGATGCCGTTGCCTTTGACCTCAATCTTGTCGGTCGCCGTGACACCACATTCGACCTCACGGGACATCCAGGCCATGCCAGAGAGCAGGTGGTAGCCAGTGCTTCCGAGCAGCTCGGCATTGCCGTTGCCAGCGTCGATGCTGTAGAGGTGGCTCATGGTCGGATAGACGCCGTTCGCGGGTTGGCCACCTGCTGGGGTGCCGTCCATCACCGCCATCAAGTTGCCTGCCTCGTCGCTTGTGATGGCCGCGGACCGGCCGTAGTGACCTGTTGCGCCGGCCAACTCGGCGTCTCCAGTGGTCAGGTCGACGCTGAAGAGCTTGAACTCACGGTCGGTCTTGCTCGTGGTCGTCAGCAGGCTCATGGCCCCGTTCGCGATGGTGGCGCCGCGGCTGTAGGTGGGCATGCCCAGTGAGCCAATTTCGGTGACGAGGCCCGAACCCGTGTCGATCTCAACGAGCATGCCGACCGGAACCTTGAAGCCTCCAATGAGCTCTTTGCGGACCGAGATGCCGAAGAGCGTGCCGTCGTCATCAAAGCCCATCGCCGCAATATTGTGGTTGAACGTCGGATCCGAAGCATCGACCAGGTTGCCCACTTCGCCAGTGACCTCGAGGGTGTTGGCGTCCACGGACACCAGAATCTGGCGCCCCTTGCCCAGGCCGTTCACCGCGTAGGCGTCACCCGAGCCGTTCCAGGCCAGCGAGAACCCAGCGCGAGCATGCTCGCCGCGGTACAGGCCCTCACCGTTCTCGCCGTCGATGGCGACCACTGTGCCACTGTTCGGGGCGCCGTCGTTGTAGCCGCTCAACTTGTTGTTGCTGACCGCAATCAGAAAGCCGGTCTCGGCTGCTTGGGCACTCGCACCGCCGGCTATGGCGAATGCCATCGTCAGTGCCAATGCTCGAAATCCGAAACTCATGCGTGTCCCACAACAACACTGAGTACGTCTGCAACTCGTGTGCCATTCGGAACAACGTCACTTTTCGATGAGTCCAGCCATCGTCCGATCCAATTTGGATCGGAGGAGCGGTCCATTTTGGATCGGACGATCCATACTGGATCGTTTAGCCGTCATCCTTCAATTTGCGATTGAGGGTGTTTCGGCCGATGCCCAGAAGACTCGCTGCGTTGGTTCGGTGTCCTCCACATCGGTCCACAACCCACTGGATGTAAGCTTTTTCTACTTCGCGCAGTGATTTCACCTGTGAGACGACGAACCCGGTAGTCGGGACCCGAGATAGGCGGCGCACTAGAGGTGGGGGGTTGTCGATGCGCAGTGCATCGAGCTCGATGGTCGAACTCGTCGACAGAACGACGGCGGATTCGATGGTGTGCTCAAGCTCGCGAACGTTGCCGGGCCAAGAGTGAGCGTGCAGGCCGGTGCGGGCCGCGTGGGACATCGTCAGGGGCGGGCGCCCATGGCGGCGGGAAAACTCATAGAGGAAGTGGTCGATCAGGCGATCGATGTCGATGGTGCCCCTCTTTCGAAGAGGAGGCAGTTCGATTTCGACGACCCGGAGGCGCCAGTACAGGTCTTCTCTGAAGTTGCCGGCCTTGACCTCGCCAACCAGGTCCTTGTTGGTCGCAACGACAAATCGAACATCGCTGTGCTCGGGCACGTTGCTGCCGACCCGGAAAAAGGTCTTGTCCTGCAGCAAGGTCAACAGCTTGGACTGCACAGGCAGAGGGATGTCGCCGACCTCATCGAGGAACAGCGTCCCGCCGTCCGCGGCCTGCACCTTGCCTTCGGCAGTGGTGTCGGCTCCCGTGTAGGCACCCTTGGCATGGCCAAACAATTCGTTCTCGATCAGCCCACCGGGCAGCGCCGCGCAGTCGACGCTAATGAGGGGCCGAGCGCTGCGCGCGCTATTGAAGTGAACGGCGCGCGCGACAATGGACTTTCCAGTTCCGCTCTCGCCCCTAAGCAACACGGTGGCATCGGTGCTGGCTGCTCGCTGCAGACGGTCGTAGACGATCTGCATGGCCGCGGACTCGCCCACGATGTGATTGAAGCGGAAAGCGAGGGGCTGTGCGTGATCGGCTCGAAGCTGGCTGCGAAGGCTGCTCGCGTCAAGCACGTCGGCAACACGCACGCCGATGTTGTGCAGTACCGACTTGTCTGCCTCGTCGAAGTCACCGTTGTGTTTGTTGAGCAGCTGCAGAACCGCCACGATGACACCCTCGGAACCGCTGACGGGCACGCACAAGATGTTCTTGGTGCCGTAGCCAGTCAGGCTGTCGAAGCGTCGCGCGACTCGTGGGTCGTGGTCGGTTTCGCGCACGATGATGGCCTCGCCTGTGTCGGCGACGGTGCCGGCAATGCCTTCCCCGATGCGCAGGCGAATCTCTGAGATCTCGAACAGATTGGCGACGCGGCTGACCAGCTCGTGACGGGCATGGTCGACGAGGTACAGAGTGCCGCGATCGGCGTTCAGGCGCTGAACGGCGTGGGCAACGACTTGTCGCAGCACGACATCGAGGTCGACGTGTTGGTCGCGAAGCTGGGAGCTAAGCCCGTCTAGCCATGCGTCGTCCAGATCAGCCCCTTGCGTAGCGTTTTTTGGCCTTCTCGCGCGCCTTGGCGGCGTCGGCCTCGCGATTCCTGGGATGGGCGGCGGTCGTCAGCTGGGCCATGAGCTCGGCGGTTGCCGCCGCGACCGCGTCGATTGCGTGTTCAAAGGCGGCTTCATTGGCGGCGGATGGTTTTCGGTAGCCACTGACCTTTCGTACGTACTGAAGAGCGGCTGCGCGCATCTCATCGTCGGTCACTGGCGGATCGTAGTTGTAGAGCGTTCGGATGTTTCGGCACATGCACCGCAGACTACTCCAGCTGGATCATGGCCTCCAGGGTCGCGAGTTGATCGGCGTCAGCGGGACGCTTGTCGCGACGCCAGCGGCCAATTCTTGGGAATCGCACGGCTACCCCGCTCTTGTGGCGTTTGCTGTGTCGAACGTTGTCGAAGTGCAGCTCAAAGACGTGCTCGGCCGTGACATGACGCACGGGTCCAAAGCGTTCGATCGTGTGGGACCGAATCCACTTGTCCAGCTCGTCGATTTCGTCGTTGGTGAGGCCTGTGTAGGCCTTGGCGACAGAGACCAGCTCTTCACCCTTCCACAGCCCGAATGTGTAGTCCGTAAAGCGGCTCGCCCGGCGTCCGTGGCCCTTTTGCGCGTAGATCATGACCGCATCGATGACCAGAGGGTCAATCTTCCACTTCCACCAGTCTCCCTTCGGCCGGCCAGCTCGGTACACAGAGTCGCGTCGCTTGAGCATGAATCCCTCGACACGGCGGTCTCGTGCAGACAGCCTCAGCTCGCGAAGTTCAGTCCAGCTGCCCGTCACAATCTGGGAGAGCAGCATGCCCGGGGTCTGGGCGACGACTTCTTCTAGGTGCCGTCTTCGCTGGGTCAGGGGAAGGGCACGGATGTCCTCGCCGCCGTGCTCGAGCAGATCGTAGGCCATGAACCTCACCGGGCAGTCCTTGAGAGTCTTGGCGCCGGGCTTCTTGCGGCCAATCCGGGTCTGCAGTGCCGAGAAAGGCAGCGGCTCGTCTTCCGCCCACCCCAGCACTTCACCGTCGAGCACGGTGCCGTCGGGGAGGTGCTCGGCCAGCGCGACGATCTCAGGAAAGCGCTCGGTGACCAGCTCCTCGCCGCGAGTCCACAGAAAGGTCTGGCCATCGCGGCGTATCAGCTGCCCGCGAATGCCATCCCACTTCCATTCCAGCTGCCATTCGTCGGGCTCGCCAAGGCTCTCGACGTCGTCGGCGAGCGGATGGGCGAGAAAGTATGGATAAGGCTGTGACGGGTCTGCAGTGCCGCTGTCCGGCGCAATCAGCGCCTCGAAGAAGGTTCGGCTCGGCTCCCAGTTCCCCATGAGACGCGCGGCGATCAGCGATGCGGGCAGGTCCGCGTGCTCAGCAAGCGCGCGGGTCACCAGGGTCTGGGAGACGCCGACCCGGAAGGCACCGGTGACAATCTTCACCAGCAGGAAGCGCTCGCGGGTCTCAAGTTCGGACCACCAGCTGGCGACCTGCTGTCGTTGCTCGGATTCCTTGAGCTTTGCCACGGGCAGGATCCGCTCCGTCATCCAGCGATGCAGCGGCAACCGAGGCGCATCGACCGTGCCCTTGTCTTCGAGCAACAGCGCCATGACCTCGGCCAAGTCGCCCACGGCGCTGTAGCATTCCGAGAACAGCCAACCTGGCATGCCTGTCTGCTCGCAGGTCCAGTCCGTCAGCGTACGCATCTTCAGGGTTCGCCTTGCCCGGCGACCGATCAGCAGGCTGACGGCCCATGCTGCATCTTCGGGGTCCGCGGTGTCGAACCAGGACGCCATGGCCGCCACCTTGGCGTTTGTGGAGCGCGTGCGGTCTAGGGCGTCATAGAGTTGGGCGAAGGCTCTCAATGTTCGCCTTCTCCCTCGAACTTGGTGTCCAACGAGATGGCATCGATGCCGCGCTGCTCGCGCAGGAAGCGGGCGAATGCCTCGGAGGTGCCGTGGGTCACGAGCACTCGCGACGCTTGGGTCTGCTCGACGGTCTGCAGCAGTGCGGGCCAGTCTGCATGATCAGACAGGGCGAAGCCGCGATCGTAGCTCTGCCAGCGGCGGTTGCCTCGCACCCGCATCCAGCCCGATGCGAGGGCGATTTCGGCACGCTTGAAGCGATTCGCCCAGCGACTTCCGATGGCGCCTGGCGGCGACAGGACTAGCTGGCCAGCCCAGTCCTGTTTGGCTGGTGCGTCCGCGACGCGATGGACATTCGTGAGGACCGTGAGCCCTGACTCACGATACCGCTCATTCAGGTTCTCAATGGCGCCGTGCAGCCAGATCGGGTCGTCGGTTCGCCCTCGCAGCTCGGCGATGAGCCGCTGGGATTTGCCAAAGGCATAGCAACCCAGGACAGCTGGTCGGCCGACCGATGCGCACTGCTGCCACCAAGCGTGAATCTGGTCGACGACTTGGGAGACCGGCTCCCAGGTATAGATGGGCAGTGCGAAGGTGGCCTCGGTGATGAAGGTGTGGCACGGGACCGGCTCGAAGGGTGTGCACGTCGGGTCTGCTTGGCGCTTGAAGTCGCCCGAGATCACCCACCGCTGTCCCTTGTACTCCAGCAACACTTGGGCCGAGCCCAGCACGTGTCCCGCTGGATGAAACGAGATCTGCACGCCCTGGTGGTCGACCACCTCGCCGTAGGCAATGCCGGTCACATCGGCGTCGGCACCCATTCGATGCTGCAGCACGCCAGCGCCGGTTGCCGCACACAGGTACTCGTCGCTGCCGGGCCGCGCATGATCGGCGTGGGCGTGGGTGATGATCGCCCGCTCAACGGGCTCCCACGGATCGATGTAGAAGTCCCCCTGCAGGCAATACAGACCGCGCTGGGTGGTCGTGACGAGTGCTTGGCTGGACACCTGCGCAGCGTACCGCTAGTGCGTCGGTCTTGGAGGTTCGATGGCGCGAGGACGGTTCTTTAGTGAGTTTGAAGTGGGGCAGTCCTTCGAGTCGAGCGGGCGCACGGTGACCGAAGCCGACGTGGTCAACTTCGCCGGCCTGTCAGGGGACTTCAATCCGCTGCATACCGACGCCACATTCGCGGAGCGCACGCCATTTGGCCAGCGCATCGCGCACGGCATGCTGGCCGCTTCCATCTCGACTGGCCAGGGACAGACCTTGGGAATCTTTGAGGGCACGACGCTGGCACTCATGAGCCAGACCTTCGACTACAAGGCGCCCATCTTCTTTGGCGACACCATTCGGCTCAAGCTGACCGTCGACACCGTCAAGGCGTCGTCCAAGGGGGGCAAGGGCGTCGTCAACTTCAAGAGCGAGATCGTCAAGCAAGACGACGTGGTCGCCGTCAGCGGCTCGTGGACCGTGTTGTTCCGCGATAGCAAATAGCCAGATCTAGCCCTGGGGAGTGACTTCCCAGGTCACTTGTCCGGTCTTGAGCAGCCGCTGCAAGAGCACGTCGCCGAACGCAATGGCTGGGGTGATCACACCGGCCGCTTTCGGGAGCGCATCGCGGTCTTGCACGAGGCAGAGTGCGGATTCGCAGAGCATGCGAACGGTGCTGGTGTTGCCGGCGTCGCCTTGGCTGGTGAGCGTTCCCATCGCGCGTCTGCCGTCGACGGCTTTGGCCATGAGTCGTGTCCGAAACCAGCCGTTCCGCATCTGGTCTTCTGAAGGCCCTGCGCCTGGAGCGGGCCCGAAGCGCTTGGTTAGCCGGCGCGCAGTCCTGGACTTGAGCACGCGCTCGGCCATCATCAGGCCGATGGCCACCTGCCATGCGGTGCGCCTGTTGCTGACCTCCATGCACTCGGAGTAGGCAAACTCGGGGCCATACCCGGCTCCACCGGCCGCGTAGAGCGAGTTGCTGCGGCGCACCACCTGTGAATTTGCCTGCGCCATGACGAACGGCACAAACCATGCCTTGAGTTCTTCGTTGTATGCGACCTTGCGCCAGGTCTTGGAGCGCCGCCGTTCGGCTTCGGTGCGCGCGTTCGGCGGATTGAGCAGGATCGGATTTCCCAGAGCTCGCGAGTCACCCGCTTCGGCCATATTGAGGGCCGTGGCCAGTGTGCCGCCGTTGAGGCCGCCGCCGCCAATCTTAAAGACGCCACGTACGCTCTTGGTGTCTTGCTGCCACTCGTCGCGCATCCAGCGCGATATTGCGAACGTGCCGATGTCGCTGGGAATGCTGTCAAAGCCGCAGAACGGCACGATGCGTGTGCCTTCTGACGCTGCCCGCTCATGCCACGCGTCGACCAGGTCCAGCACGCCCTGGTCACCGACCTGGAA
>CAYYHT010000130.1:0-13335 GCA_964471355.1 uncultured Enterobacteriaceae bacterium | reverse complement strand
CGCCGACCATCACGAGCGCCAGCGCCAACAGCGGCAGGACCCACACCTTGAACAGCTCGACGCCCTTGTCGCGCCAAGTGTCCGGGGTGGGCTGGGGTGTGGCCTCTTCGCTCATCACCCAGCCTTATCCGGTTCTAGGCTACTCGCAGCGTCCGGGGGCATCGGTCGCCGACAAGCACAGCATCTGCGCGGTGTTTGCCTCGCTTCCGCTGGCTTCGGCCCACTCGGTCCACTCCTCGGCAATGGATGCCGCGCGCTTGCGTGCGGTCTCGGACTGGTGCTGCCGCGACCAGTCAAAGTCGGTGAGCAGGAACTCATAGTGAGCCGACTGCCACTGCACGTTCGCAGCCTTGGCCTTCACTTCGTAGACCCCGTCCATGACCGAGACGTACTCGGAGCCCTGCAGGGTCCGGGCCTCATCCTGGGCGTGGTCGGCCCAGAACATGGCCTGGTCGGCATAGTCGGGACCGAGTGTCAGCAAATGGGCCGAGAAGGCGGCCGTCAGCTCGGGGTCGGCCTGTCGGAACTCGCCGAGCGCGAGCAGCACCTCAGGAGTCAGCTCAAAGTCGGCGGGAACGTCCGCGGTCAGCACCGATGGAGAGTGTTCCGCAGCCTGTTTGCGGCAGCGAACGGACTGCGGTCGGGAGTCGCACTTCACCGCTCGGCCCATGTCCGTCAGCTCGACCACAATGAGATTGCGCCGGTTGCTGATGGTCGTCTCGACCCAGCGCGAGGCATAGCCCGGAGCATTGACCTGCAGCTGCAGCTGGTCGCCGGGAGCGAAGAACATCTCCTCGCCCTTGGGCAGATAGAGCACGCTCTCGGTCCACTCACCGGTCACCGAATTCACGGCATGACGCTCGCGTTCCAACGGATTTCGCACAGTGGCGGTGGGTATGGCGAAGCCGTGGTCGTCGACCACTCGCACAGTGATGGATTTGCCGGATTCGGCGGCCCAGGCGCTGGTCGCGAGAACCGAAAGGGCAAACAGGCCGACGAGGCCTGTGCAGGCGTTTCGGATTGGGCGAAAGCCGTGTCGGCGCTGCTCGGCGGCCTCCGCCGAGCTGCGGCGGGACGGACCGTACGGGAGCGGCAAAACAGCACCCAGAAAAAGGACGGTGTGACGCATGGGACCTCCGGGTCGATTGTAGACCCACTTGTTACAACCCCGCCCGCATCAAGAGGTTCCAGACAAGATGACCACCGCAGCTGCACTGCCCGCTCCCGGCACGATCTCCCCAGCCACCGGAGAGGCCCTCGAGCCCGTGCCGTCGCACACTCCCGAGCAGGTCGCTGACGCGATCACCGCGGCGCGAAAAGCCCAACCCGCGTGGGACGACCTGGGCCTGAACGAGCGCGCTCGCCTGCTCAAGCTGCTTGCCCAGACCATGCTGGCTGACGCCGAGACCGTGGTCGAGATCATCAGCCAAGAGACCGGCAAGGGAGCCAACGACGCACGCCTGGGCGAGATCGCGACCGTGGCCGAATATGTTGCGGACGCCATCAAGGCCGGGCGCATCGCGTTGGCCGACGAAAAGGCGTGGCTGTCCTTTCTCGACTTCCCCAAGAAGTCCGGCGTCATCGAGATGGTCCCCCGCGGCGTCGTGGGCATCATCGCCCCGTGGAACTACCCGCTGATGCAGTTCTACAAGCCCATCTTTCCCGCATTGCTCGCCGGCAACGCGGTCGTACTCAAACCGTCCGAGCACACTCCGCGCACGGGCGCCTGGCTTGCTGCCAAGTGCCAAGAGGTACTGCCCAGCGGCGTCGTACAGCTCGTGCAGGGCCGTGGTGAGGTCGGTGCCGCACTCATCGAGGGCGGCTGTGACTCCATCGCCTTCACGGGCTCCGTTGCCACCGGCCGCAAGGTCGCCCTCGCCTGTGCCGAGCGTTTTGTGCCGGTCAGCATCGAGCTCGGCGGCAAAGACGCCGCCATCGTGCTCGCGGACTGCAACTTCGACCGCACCGTCGCTGGACTGGCGTGGGCATCGATGCACAACGCCGGCCACGACTGCGCCGGCGTCGAGCGCATCTACGTCGAGAACGCCATCGCGGACCGCTTCGTCGCGGCCCTCGCAGCCACCGCCCAGAAGATTGAAGTCAGCCCCAATGGCCGGTGCGACATCGGCCCCTGCCAGAACGCCGCGCAGTTCGCGATTGTTCAGCAGCATGTCGACGAAGCAAAGGCCGCCGGCGCCACCGTCGCCTGTGGCGGCGAACCCACGGGCTCGGGCTACGGCTACCTGCCGACCGTGCTCGACAACTGCACCCAGGACATGACCGTCGTCAGCGAAGAGACCTTCGGCCCTGTGGTCGCAGTCATCCGGGTCGCCGACGCCGAGGAGGCCATTGCCCTGGCCAACGACAGCAAGTACGGGCTCAACGGCAGCGTGTGGACCACTGACCACACCCGTGGCAAGCGAATTGCCCGCCGCCTCGAGGTCGGCATCGCCCACCTCAACAACCACAAATGGACCGGCGGCACCCTTGCGCAGACGCCGTGGACCGGCGTCAAGGACACCGGCCCCGGCATCGCTGCAGGCAAGCACAGCTACCACACCTTTGCGCGCCCCCGCATGGTGATGGAGGACTGGAACTCGGGTCCCGAGCCGTTCTGGTTCCCCTTCAACGACCAGCTCGGAGACTTCAGCAAGGCACTGGTCCAGCGTGGTCAAGGCAACTTCTGGGCACTGCTCACGTTGCTGGGCTTGCTGGGCAAGCGCGTCAAAGCGGCGACGGACTTCGCCAAGGGCTGATCACCACTCGGCGATGATCGCGCAGAGCATAGCCTGCGATCTAGCTAGGTTCGCTTACGAGGACTTCTGCGCGTGCAGGACGGCCAGGCCATCCATTTCGAGTCGCACGCCGACCAAGTAGCCCTCTGCGGCGACGCGATGGGCACTTGCCCGAGGCACATCGCCCTTTCGAAAGTGCTCGGCCGTCCGGCGCAGGTGCATGGCTGCCTGCTCGAGCTGCTGTGCGACACCATCGTAGCGATCGCCCACCGCACTCTTCTCGGCATTGGGGGTGCCCCCACTCGCCGCGGGAGCCTCTGGCTCGGCTTCGGCGGGCGGCTGACCCAGGGGAGATGCAGCCCCTGTAATCGCGGCCATGGCCGACGCAGCCATCTCTTTTAGCGCGCGAGGCAGCTCATCGTCGACCTCGGGTTCGGCAGCCACAGCCCAGAATCCGCCTTCGCCGAGCTCGGTCAGCAGGTCTTCGTACTCGTCCGCTTCGTGGGCCTGTTCGGCATAGACGAACACGCCACGGGGGTCGGTGTGCAGGTTGAGCACCGAGCCCAGCTGATGCTGCAGCCACTCCATCACTTTGGGTGGATTGCTCTGCAGCTTGGCGTAGGGAAGGAAGGTCGACAGCCGGTAGGCGCCGTCGCCGAAGCGAGTCAGGTTGGGGTGCAAGGCCTCGGGGTCGTCAAGTGGCCCCAGCAGCACTACCGCGATGCCATCAGCGCTCATTGTCGCCGACGAAGACCGAGCAGGCCGAGCAATCCAAACAACCACAGACCACCGTTGGCACCCGTGCTGCTGCTGCAGCCGCAGCTCTTGATGCTCTCGGTTCGGCCATCGCCAAAGGGACCGGTGTCTTCAGCAATGGCCTCTTCGTAGCCAATGCCCAGCAGTGGAATCTCGATGCGCGGCTGCTGTGGGTCGTTGCTCTCGAGCACCAAGATGGCGGACTCGTCGGACACGGCCTCGGGGGTGAAGGTGATCATCACGCCGTCGGTCTGGCCGGAGTTGGCAAAGAAGTAGTCGGGGAACACGGTGATGTTCTCGCTGCCTTCAATCGTGGCTGTGCCTTCGAGCGGCAGCTGGCCGATGTTCTCGATGGGAATGGGCAGGTTGTTGTTGTCGCCAAGCTCGACCTCGCCGAAGTCGAAGTTCGAGATGTCGACATTGATGGCCGGCAGCGGGTGCTCGTAGTCGACCTCTTTGAAGTCGACGATCTCGCTGTAGCTGACCATGTCGACCGGCACTTCGATGTCGAACACCTCGAAACAGGCGCCGAGCACACAGGCCTCGACAGCCGGCGCAAACACGATCGCCAAGCTGGCATCGAGGGTGCCGCGCCAGGTGCTCTCGAAGTCCACCACTCCGGGGTCGTCGGTGGGCACGTCGATTTGGGTGAGCTCGGCCTCGGTGCTCTTGATGGAGCCATCGACATCACCGCCGGTGATGTTCTCGACCTGGATGCCGGTGATGGTCGAGGTGGCTTCCGGGAACACGTCCATGATGAAGTTGATGGACAGCCCGGTGACGATCGAGACCGGAATGATGATCTGATCGATGCCGATGCCCTGGGCGTCAACGGTGACGCTCTCGGGGGTGCCGCCCGGCAGCAACAGGCCGTCAAAGATGGCCTCGTCGCGCATGTACAGGCCTGCAGTCCACAGATTCCACGATCCAGTGAACAGGCCAGCGAAGTCGACGTAGATGTCGAGGGTGACCGGAATGTCGGCCTCGAGCTCGAACCAGCCGCCCTCGGTGAAGCCATGCAGGTCATGGGTCAGCACATCGGGCCAGGTGATCTCGCTGGCGGCGTTCATGCCGATGTCGGCCCCACCCTTGCTGTTGATGCGGAATCGCAGGCCGACTTCTAGGCCGTCTGGCACCGTAATTTCGTACTCGATGGCCTCGAACACGTCCTTGTCGCGGTTCTTGATCTCGAACACGAAATCAGCGGGCGTTGACTCGAAAGCCAGCGCGGGAGTCGACAAAAACAGAGAGAGCATCATCATGGGACGCCCAGTCTACCTCGCGCTCAGACCCCTTGCCACAACATCACCGCCGCGTTGGTGCTGTCGTCATGGGGGTCGATGAACACGTAGCCCATGCCCTTGGCGGTGATGTCGAAGGGGATCACGTCGGTCGTGAACTGCATGAGCATGCGCATGGGTCCGGGACCCGAACGGCTCTGCGGCGTCGCCTCGCCGGTCAACCAGACCGCCGCGCCACCGAGCTTGTCGTGCTTCATTTGGTGCAAGGCCTCGACCATCGCCAGGCCCTGGGACTTCACCTTCTCCATCAGCTCATGCTCGTCCTGGACCGGGTCGAGGGTCAGGCGCTTGCGGCGGTACACCCGAACCGTCGGAGGTCCGTCGTGCATGTTGTCGTCCAGTGTGTCGTGCAGGATCACTTGGTTGCTGCCGACCCACGGATCCCAGTCCTCGCATCGGCCACCGGTGGCGTGACAGATGAACACGCTCATGCGCTTATGACCGCCCAGATTGAGATGCTCGCCCGCATTTACCTGCAGCATGTGGCACATGGGCGCGCCACAGACCCTGCATCGCGGCCAGTCATGGGTGCGGACGCCACGCGGATGCCCGCCGTACCATCCGACGATGGGGTCGTTGGGGTCCTTCGAACGCCGCAACCGATGCGACAGCCAGGCTGAGTTTGGGTCACTCATAGGGCGATTGTACGTCTATGCGACGCCGGCGCGGATCATGTTCAACGCAGAACCGGCCTTGAACCAGCCGATCTGATCTTCATTGAGCGTGTGGCGCAGCGCAATTCGGTCGCTGCTGCCGTCTTTGTGGTTCAGCACGGCGGTGATTGTGCTGCCCGGAGCCAATTCAGTGACCCCTTCAAAGGCGACGCGGTCGTCCTTGGCCACCTTGTCGTAGTCAGAGGGCTGCTCGAAGGTCAGCGGGAGCACGCCCTGCTTCTTGAGGTTGGTCTCGTGAATGCGGGCGAAGCTGCGCACGATGATGGCCACAGCGCCCTGCAGACGGGGCTCCATGGCGGCATGCTCGCGAGAGCTGCCCTCGCCAAAGTTCTCGTCGCCGAACACGACCCAGGGCTGGCCGGCTGCTCGGTAGGCCTTGGCCAGGTCAGGCAGCGCCATCTCTTGGCCGGTCAGCTGGTTGATGCCCTTGCCCATGCCCTCGGTGAACTGGTTGTTCGCGGTCAGGTACAGGTTGCCGCTGATGTTGGTCAGGTGGCCTCGGTACTTGAGCCACGGACCCGCCGCCGAGATGTGGTCTGTAGTGCACTTGCCCTCGGCCTTGAGCAGAATCGGCAGATCGCTGGGGTTGGTACCGTCCCAGGCCGCAAATGGAGTCAGGGCCTCGATGCGCTTGCTGTCCGGCGAAATGGTGATCGTGACCGACGAGCCGTCCGCGGGAGGCTGCACATAGCCACCCTCGGGCTTCTCGAAGCCATTGGCCGGCAGCGTGTCGCCGGTGGGCGGCTGGAAGCGGAACTCGGCACCGTCGGGGGTCGTCAGGGCATCGGTCAGCGGGTTGAAGTCGAGCCGTCCCGAGAAGGCCATCGCGGTCACCAGCTCTGGAGAACCGATGAAGGCCAACGTCGCCGGGTTGGCATCTTGGCGGGCCTTGGAGTTGCGGTTGAAGCTGGTGAGGATGGTGTTGCGGTCGCCCTTCTTGATGTCCTCGCGCTGCCACTGGCCGATGCAAGGGCCACAGGCATTGGCCAGGACCGTTGCACCAATGCTCTGCAGGGTGGCCAGCTGGCCGTCCCGAGCGATGGTCTCGAACACGCGGTCCGAGCCAGGCGTGACCATGTACTTGCTCTTGACCGACAGGCCGGCGTCACGGGCTTGTGCCGCGAGCGAGGCTGAACGGCCCATGTCCTCGTACGAGGAGTTGGTGCACGAGCCGACCAGCACGTACTTGATGTCGAGCGGGTAGTCGCTCTCTTCGGCATCGGCGCCCATGCGGCTGATGGGGTGTGCGAGATCGGGCGTGAACGGTCCGACCAGGTGCGGCTCAAGGGTGTCGAGGTCGATCTCGATGACGCGGTCGTAGTACTTCTCGGGCTCGGCGTGGACTTCGGGGTCCGACTGAAGCTGTGTCGCGTACTGGCGAGCCAGCTCGGCAAAGTCCGCGCGGTCGGTCGCTTCGAGGTAGGCGGCGAGGGTCTCGTCGAAGTTCCAGACGCTGGTCGTGGCACCGATCTCGGCGCCCATATTCGTCACCGTCGCCTTGCCCGTGCAGGACACCGACGCGGCACCGGGGCCGAAGTACTCGACGATCGCGTTGGTACCACCCTTGACGGTCAAGATGTCGGCGACCTTGAGGATGATGTCCTTGGGCGACGTCCAGCCGTTGATGGAGCCCGTCAGCTTGACGCCGATCATCATCGGGTTCAGCAGCTCCCACGGCATGCCGACCATGACGTCCACGGCATCGGCACCACCGACACCGATGGCGAGCATGCCAAGTCCGCCCGCATTGGGGGTGTGCGAGTCCGTGCCGATCATCATGGTTCCGGGCGCGGCGTAGTTCTCGAGCACAATCTGATGGATGATGCCCGCACCGGGCTTCCAGAAGCCCAAGCCGTACTTCTCGCCAGCCGAGCGCAGGAAGTCGTAGACCTCGTTGTTCTCGCGCATGGCGACATCGAGATCGGCATCGGCGCCCGAATAGGCGCGAATGAGGTGGTCACAGTGGATGGTGCTGGGAACCGCAACCTGGTCGCGACCGGCCAGCATGAACTGCAGGAGCGCCATCTGGGCGGTCGCATCTTGCAGGGCAACGCGATCGAGGTTGAGCTGCAGGTAGCTCTTTCCACGCTCGAACTCTTGTCCCTCGGGGTCGACAAGGTGAGCGAAGAGGATCTTCTCGGCCAGGGTCACCGGGCGTCCCAAGCGCCGACGCGCGATGGCGTGCCGGTCGTCAAAGGTTGCGTAGAGCTTCTTGAGGGAGTCGATGTAGGCCATGGAGGACATCCTGGGAAAAGAGAAAGAGGGCTCAATATCCGCGTATCGGCCACGACAAGTCGTGCCCGGCCGCTGAATTGACCGGAAAGACGCGAATCCTACACCTTTCTTGCCCGCTGAGCCTCATTCGCCCAATCGATAGTTTTTTAGGTCATCATAAATGTCATCTATTGCTCGTCGAGGGACTCGATGCGGAGGACGCGAACAGCCGGGGCAGCATAATTGTCATGCCCTTCTTATAGAGAGGGGACTCAAAAGTGTCCCCGCCGTTGTGTGCAGGTAGTCTTGGGTTGTGACTCGTCCCCTATCCATTGTGCTGCTGTCGATTCCCCTCTCTATGGAGGGCGTTGAGGGAGCCAGCTTGGCGCTGTACTCGCTGCGGCTGTATTGCCAGGGCGACGCCGAGCTCGCTGAGGGCGTCACCATCCACATTGTCGACCCTAGCCAGGACGACAGCGACCTGGCCATCCTCGACCAGATCGCCGCCCATAGGCCCGACCTGCTGGGCATCTCCTGCTTTCTGTGGACCCGCGAGCGACTGATGCAGCTGGTTCGGGCTCACAAGTCCCGGTACCCGGACACGATCACCATCGCCGGCGGACCCGATGTGGGGTCAGTGGCCAGCCGATGTCTGGACGCCCACCCGTTCCTCGACGCCGTGTGTCAGTGGGAAGGAGAGGAGGCGCTGCGGCTGCTGCTGCGCCGCATGGCGAACATCGACTCAGGGGAGTGGCAGGCAACGCCGGGATTCACCGTGCGGACAGACGGTGCCCACAGCGTCAATCCGCCAGCGGCCATCGTCGACATGGCGGCGATTCCATCTCTGCAAGAGGACCCAGACTACCTGGTTCGGTACCCGACTCTGTTCGTGCAGACCAGCCGTGGCTGCCACTACGGGTGCACGTTCTGTCTGTACAACAAGACCACTCGCCAAGTCCGCTCACTCGACCTCATCGAACAGGAGCTGACCGACTGGGTGGCACGGGGACGCCGCCAGGTCGAGTTCATCGATGCCGGTCTCAACCAGTTCCCGGACCGCTTCCGCGCCATCCTGGGCTACGTCGCGGACCATCCGACCCTGTACCAACCGTTTGTCGAGATGAACGTCGAGATGCTGCGCGAGGACGATGTGCAGCTGGTCGCCAAGACCGCCAGTCGGGTCGCCATCGGCCTGCAGAGTGCCAGCCGGCAGATCAACAAGAACGTGATGCGCCCCTACCGGCAGCACCGGTTCCGCAGCAAGGTCAAGATGCTCGAGGACGCGGGCGTCGAGTACTCCTTCGACCTGATCTATGGCCTGCCCGGAGACACCTTCGAGCAGTTCGAGCTGACGATGGACGAGGCCTATGAGATGTCGCCGGTCCTGGTGGCGCCGTTCTGTCTGCAGATTCTGCCGGGCAGCACCCTCGAGGGTCAGGCCACCGACAAGTGGGGCATGGAGTGGCTGCCAGACCCTTGGTACTGGCTGCAGCACAGCGAGACCTTTCCTCGTGCACAGCTCGAGCGCGCGGCCCGCATGAGCCAAGCCAACGACATCCTGCACACCTTCACCTTCCGCAGCACGGCGTTTCAGGTGACCGTCCACAGCCTGCAGGTGGGAGCGAGCAAACTGTTGGCTCACTTCATCGACGGCGACTGGCGAGACAAGCCCATCTCAGACGATGAGATCTCACGGTGGGCCCATCCGGACGGACTGCCCGAACTGAGTGCTGCCCTGCGCCTGTGGGTGGACGCTGTCCTGACCCGCTTCGGTTCCGACCAGAGTCACGCAGCGGTCACCGCAGCCTGGGAACTTCAGCTGGCCATGGCGCGGGTCATCACCCGACCTCTGCAGGCTCAACCGGCCTCGAAACACCCACTGCTCTCACCGAATGCAGAGCTGCTCGACGAGCCGCCACTGATCGTCGTGCGCACCGAGAGCGGGGCGACCCATGTGCCCATCTCTCGATTTATCGTCGAGGTGCTGCAGCGCTGTGACGGACAGCGGTCTCTGGACGATGTGTTGGAGCCTTGGCGCGACGAAGCGGGGCCAGACTGGCCAACGGTGCGCCATGACGTCGCGCAAGCTCTGCAAACCCTAGGTGATATGGGCATGATCGGCGGCGTGTCACGGTCACAAGCCTGAGTGTCACCCAGGTTACACTTTGAACCGTCGATAACCCGCCTGTCATCGACATCCTGGTGTGGCACCGCCATTGCATGTAGACTTGGAAACCAACGGGGGTCCCTTATGCATCTCAGGCAAAACCGACGCGGCAGTCACGCAACCATTGTGTTGTTCTCGCTCATCCCGATGATGACCGTGGCAGCGCTCGCCCTCGACACGGCGGTCGCACGGCATCGCGTTGCCCAAGTACACGTCGCCATCGACGCCGGCTCGCTGGCTGCGATGACCGAGCTCAGCCTCGGTCAGGGCCAGGACGTTGCAGAGGCCAGGGCCGTCGGGTTCGCCGATCTAAACCCGACCAACAACCTACTGACCTTTAGCACCTCGGACATTGAATGGGGAACGTGGAACGGCACCTCGTTCTCCAGCGACACCTACGCCAATGCCGACGCGGTTCGTGTGGTCCTGTCAACGGACATCCCAACTACGATGTCCGGATTGTTGGGCGTCAACAACGTGACCGCATCCAGGACGTCCGTGGCCTACCTCGACACTCCTCCCGGCGGCAGCGGCTGCGGCTTCTTCTCGGCCGGGAACTCCTCCATCGGCGGCATGGTCGACTTCGATGCCTACGACTCGACGGCTGGTGTCTACGACGCCGTCACGAACGGAGGCGAAATCGGCGGCACCTGTTCCAACGGCAACATGACGGTGAGCGGCGGCTCGGGCACGCTGGCGGCCGACATCTACGCGGGTCCGAGCGCCAACTTCAACGTCTCGGGCAGCCCGAATTTCCTGGGGGACACCGGCAACATGGCCTCGGAGATCACGTTCCCAACCGTCGACTGCACTGCGGTCGAATATCCGCCGGGCTCCGGCTCCTTCTATGACTTCACAGATTCGGCGATTGCAGACGGCGAGCGCGCAGGCGTCTCCCACGGCGGAGAACTGAGCTTTGAAAACGGCACGCATACCCTAGGCAACTCCGGCACCGCCATTCCGGGTGACGGCGGCGACTTCCCCGACGTGTATGGCGTCTACTTGGGCAAGCTTGCCCTCTCCGGCATGGCGGCCATCAGCCTTCCGGCCCCTACCCTGATCTGCGTCGACGGCGCCGTCCAGCTCAGGGGTGGTGGCGTGGCAAACGCGGGCAACGACCCCCACAACTTCACAGTGATGGCCACCGAAAACGTCGAGATCTCTGGCAACACCGACTTCTACGGCACAGCCATCTCGAACAAGAACGCGCAGGTCAGCGGCACCGCCGACGTCTTCGGTCTCATCGCGGGGAACGATGCCGCGAACTACAGCGGAACGGTCAATATGCACATGGACTTGACCCTCCCTGAATACTGGGGTCTGGTCCTCCCGTCCGACCCCGTCATCGTGCTTGTGCAGTAGGCAGTCGGCCAATCGCTCGACTCATTCATTGGCCAGGAACAGCGACCAAGCGGCGCTTGCTGGCGCGGATGCAGCCGAGCCAAGGTCCGAATAGCAGCTGGACTGAATCTGCAGAGCGTGGCGTGTCCAGGGCACGTTGGGGCCAAACGCCGAAAGCGCGGCGCGGCAGGCGGACTTGTCGCCGCTGACATAGGCCACCTCGAGCGCGGTCAGCAGCCTCGCATCGTCCATCGCATAGACCGCAAACGGCTGCGACAGGGAATCGAGCAAAAGCGGGACCCGATGGGGTGCGGCCTTCGCGATCTCGGGAGCCAGCAACAGCGAGCGATGCACCAGAGGCATGAACACCCACGGGTCGGTACGGTATTGCTGCAAACCGCGGCTCAGAGCCTGGGCGGCCATGTCGGGCTGTCCGGTTCGAAGAAAGAAGCGCGCCATCACGAGGTCCGCTTCGACATCGGAGCGGGCCTGAAGGCGTCCCGCCGCCTGGGGCGCGCCAGCCTGACCGGCATCGGCCATTGCCTCTGCATGCAGGAGCAGGTCGATGGAGGTCTGCGGCAGACCTTGCTGCTGTTGCCAGAGCGCCCAGGTCTGCCTCAGATCCTGGGCGGCATATGCAATTCGAGCGCGGCCCCTAAACTCAGTGGCCTCATCGACTCCTGACGGCACCGTGGGCCCTTGAAGCTGAGCAACAGCACGCGCAGAGCGCATCTCCTGGACGTGCCGCCCGTCCACGCCTCCGTTGATGAAGGCCGGGACAGCCTCGTCATGGCGCAACGCCAGCTGCCGAAGCATGCCAATGTCGAAGCGACTGTGACGAAACAACGCGCGCGCGGCTGCAAACTCGAAGAGCGGTCGATCATCGGTGTGCACGGACCCGTCATGTTCCGCGAGCAGGGCCTCGGTCATTGTCGGACCGCCGACATAGCCCGAATAAAGGCCTCCGATGCCGTGAACTCCCCAAACCTTCGCCAGGGCTCCTGCGTGGGTGGGGTGCTGTAGCAGGCGTTCGGTCGCGCCGACGTCGTGAGGGAGTGGCTTGTTGCTGGCCACGAAGAGCAGGTCCATTCCCTGCAGCCCCTCCCAGGTCTCGACGCTGGGGAAGACCGAGGAGAGCGTGGCGTAGACGGTCCGCACTGCTTCGCCGTCCATGTCGTACGCCTGAACCCACTGGACGAACACCCCATCGTCGGCGAGCCGGGCATCGACCTGTCGGTAGAAGTCCTGGCTGAACAGACGGGCGACCCCAGCCCGGTATGGGTTGGACGGCACCGAAACCACCAAGTCCCACACATCGGGATGGGTCGCCAGGCGCTCGCGGGCATCGCCGATGGTGACCGAGACCTTTGGGTTGTTCAGCACATCTTCGGTACCCAGCGCCGTAAACTTCGCCACATCGACGACGGCAGGCTCAAGCTCCATCACCTCAACGTGTTCGATGCTTGGCACTCGGCCCAGCCAGCCAGCGGTCTGACCGGTGCCCAATCCCACAACGAAGGCTCGCTTGGGCTCGCCGTGCCGGATGGCTCCAAGCAGTCCAGCCATCATCTGAGTCGGCGCCTCGCCGAGGACATGGCCATCGGGCTTTCCGTTGACGATGAACGACACCCCTGTGCCCTTGTGCAGCGCGACCGCGGCCTCTTGTCCCTCTTGTTCCCACAAAATGGCTCGCCGTGTCGTGCGCTTCACCCGCTCCCATTCGTTCGCTGTGGGTGCGTCCAGTTTGACCAAACCCACACCAATCGGCATGTGGCGCCAGGCGGCTGTCGGCCCCTCGGTTCGCGTACACAAGAACGCCACAACGGCCAATCCAAGCGCTGCAATCGAGCCGTTCGGGCTGGCGCTGCGTCCCAACGAGGCTGCAGCTGCTGCGGAAGCGACGCACACCAGCAAGACGACCAAGATTCGCCACGTGGCGACGGCACCGACCCCCGGCATGAGCAGAAAACCCGCGGCCAGCGACCCCAACACAGCACCCGCTGTATTCGCCGCGTACAGCAAACCGATGTCCCAGCCGACCTCGTCGTCGCCTCGTCCATAGAGGCCGACGAGCAATGGAAACTGGTAGCCCGCCGCAACCGAGGCGGGAAGTGCGACCACTGCGGCGATGGCGGCCCAGCCAAAAA
>CAYYHT010000129.1:0-13360 GCA_964471355.1 uncultured Enterobacteriaceae bacterium | reverse complement strand
CGAAGCTGTCGCCCGCGTCGGCGAAGTCCTGGCCGGCCGAGATCGCCTGTTGCTGGTCATGGACAACTTCGAACAAGTGGCCGAGGTGGCCGGACAGACCCTGGCGCCGTGGCTCGCTGCGGCCCCCGAGCTGCGCGTGCTGGTCACCTCTCGCGAGCGCCTGCGCCTGGCCGGCGAACGACAAGTCGAGATCGGTCCCCTCGCCCTCTCGGACGCGGTCGACCTCTTCTTGGAGCGGGCAGCGGCCGTTCGACCCGATCAGGCCTACGACACAGATGCCGTCGACGCCATCCGAGCAGTTGTGCAGCGCATCGACTGCCTGCCTCTGGCCATCGAGCTGGCCGCCGCGCGCATGAATGTGCTGTCCCCTGGTGGCATCCGCGACCGCCTCGATCGGTGGTTCGATGTGCTCAGTTCGGGGCGTCGCGACGTGACCGATCGGCACGCCACCCTTCGCGCAGCCATCGACTGGTCCTGGGACCTGCTCGACGAAGCCGAGCGCACCGCCCTGTGCCAGACCACTGTCTTCGAGGGCGGCTTCAACCTCGACGCCGCCGAGGCGGTGGTTCAGCTACCAAACGGCTCCCCTCCGACCATGGACATCATCAGCGGGCTGCGCGACAAGAGCCTGTTGACCGCGACGTGGCCCGACGGTCTGCGCGGCGCACCCCGGTTCTCGATGTACGTCACCATCCGGGACTACGCGAGTGAGCACCTGCAGACCAGCGGCGCCCTCGAGGGCGCACGAGCCCGCCATCGAGATCAGGTCATCGCCGACGGCGAACAGCGCGCGGCCGGCCTGCACAGCGTCGACCTGAACGAAGCCGTCAAGCGCCACCGCGCACTGGCCCACGAAGTGCCCAATCTGCTGGCCGTCCATCGCCGCTATATGGACTCCGACCTGCGCTCTGCCGCTCGCGCACTGCTGGCCGCCGCACCGATCATCACCGAACGCCGGCCCAGCGACGACGTCGTACAGCTTCTGGGCTCGGTTCGCGACGTTCCTGGCGCCGATACCCAAATCCGCGTCGCGTGCCAGCTGGCACGCATGCGGTGCCTGGCTGGCGACAAACCCGGGGCGGTGTCCGAGCTGGACCGCATCTCGACCTTGCCGACCTTGAGCGAGCCCGCCATGCGGGTTCAGTTCGCCCGTGCTCGCAGCATCGTCGCTCGCCTTCGGCGCGATCCCGCCGCCTCTACTTGGGCATCCGAGGTGCGGGCGCTGTCGGCCCAGCTCGGCGACGTCGCCGGCGAGGCCACGGCCATCGCGTCACTGGCTATCGCAGCACACGCCGAACAGAACCTCGAAGAAGCCGACAAGCTCTACCTCGAGGCCATCGACAAGGGACGCCGTGGAGGCCGCTGGAAAGCCGTCGCGAGTGCGCTGGCCAACCGGGGCGTGCTGCTGGTCGACTGGCAGCGCTACGACGAGGCCGAGACGTATTACAACGAGGCCCTGGCCATCCAAAAGGCCCTTGGCAACCGTCGCTTCGAGGCGTCCGTCACCCAGAACCTAGCCAACTTGGCCACCGTTCAGGGCCGCCGCGACGAAGCCGGCGAGCTGTACAGGCAAGCCGCCAAGCAGTCTCGCGCGATGGCGCACTCGATGGGAGAGGGCATCGCCTATGCCAACCTGGCAGCGTGGGCCCTCGACGGGGGCGAACCCGAACAGGCCGTCACGTTCGCAGAGCGCAGCCGTCATCTGCTGACCTGGACCCGAGACCGCCTGGCGCTGCTGCAGGTGCACGCCGTCGCATCGGCCGCCCATGCCGACCTGGGTCATCCAGCCGAGGCGCGCCGCCTGGTCGAACAAGCCGACGAGATGACGGTCGAGTGGGGTGTCGACGCCATCACGGACGCGGTCCTCAACTTGGCGCTTGGACATGTCTGGCTGGCCGAGGGCCGGCAAGATGGTCCAGTCAGCTCTGACACCCGCATCAAGGTCGAGGCCCTTCTCGCCGACACCGCCGAGCTTGCCGCAAAGGCTTGGACGGTGCGCAATGCGCGACGCCGCCTGCTCCGTAGACTCGGCTGATGTCCGGACAGAATCCGGCGGATGCCTGAGTTAGGTTCCCCCGATGGCCTCGGTTCAGCTCCTACTTGGAAAGACTCGCTGGCGTCGGCGCCGCGCGGTGCCGCGCCAGAAACTCAGTGGCGAGGACCGCTTCGGGCAGCCGACCTTCCTCTACCTGACCGATACGCAGCGCAAGAAGAGCGTCGTCGAACAAGAATACCTCGCCTATCGACGCCATACACCGACGTTCAAGCCGACTGTGCGCGTGCTGTCCGAGCTGTTTGACGACCTGCAGCTGCGCTTTGGCGACGGCCGCGCGATCTTGTCTGACCGCATGGCCTCCCTCGCCGCCGAGCGCGTGCTCACCGAACACTCGGACCGCTGGGATTGGTTGGGCTCACTGGGGACTGGCCGTTCCGTCGGACAAGCCCTCGCCAAGCTGCACCGCGAGATGGCCGAGGCCCGCTGCAAGCGCCTGACCGACATCCCGCATGGCACCGAGCTGCACAGCGCGCTGGCCGAGCTCGGCAAGGTGCTGCGGGCCATTCCTGGTCACACGACTGGCCCCCGTGCCCTCGAAGACCTGCTCAAGATGCTGCACATGCCCACTGCTCCGCTCATGGAGTGGCTGCGGTCGGTGCGCTCGGTGGTCATCGACGACGTGCTGCAACCCAGCCCTCTGCGCCGCGAAGTGCTCATCGCGCTGTGCCGCGCCTGGTCTGCAGCCGGGGTGCATGTGGTGGTTTCGTTCGAGTCGGGGCGCGACCTGGGCGGGCGCGAAGCCGAGCTGTTCTTTGAGTATGGCGACGTCGATGACGTGGCCTACCCGCTCAAGCCGTTTCTTGCGACGCGCTCGCTGCGTCGGGCCTGCTTCGACGCCTTGATCGGCGAAGACGACGGCAGCCTGATGGTGTCCCTGCGCGAGGGACTCGTCGAAGTCGAGCCCGGCTCCATCCCCGCCCAGATCGACGACGAGGACCTGTCCGACTTTTTGTATAGCGGGCGCGCTATCCCTTGCGATGACCCCACCACGGCGCGCGCATGGTTGGGAGACACCGTGCGCCTGCTCGAGTGCGCCGACCCCGAAGCCGAAATCCGCGAGATTGCGCGACAAGTCAAATCGGCCCTGCTGGACGGTGAAGAGGCCCGGCACTGCGTGGTCGCCCTGCCCGAACTGTCGGTCTATGCGCCCGCAGTCCGAGCCGTGTTCACCGACCACGGCATCCCGTTCTCGATCTCTGCGGGCATGCGCCTGGCCCAGTCCCCCGTCGCCGATGCCGTCCGGCGGCTGGTGACCCTGGCCCTCGATGACTTTCCGGTCGTTCACCTGCTGCCGCTGCTGCGCTCTGACCTCGTGCACACCCCAGACGGCATCGACCCAACCGAGGTGTACAAGTGGTGCCGCGCCGGTGGGGTGGTGGGCGGACACCCCTCGACTTGGCACGCGCCCATCGCCGCGTGGATGCACCGAGAGCGCTATCCCGGAGTCGACGATGCCCGCCTGACGAGCACCCTCGAAGCCCTCGCCAGCTTCTGCGAACCCTTCGCGGACTTTACGGCGGCCAGCACCCCCGTGGACTTCCGCGACCGACTCATCGATCTGGCCACCAAGGTCGGCATCCCCGACAACCTCGGACGCTCCGAAGACGCCCCGGGCGCGGCTGCCGAGAACCTCCACGCCTGGGGAGCGGTGCTGCGAGCCGTCGACCAGCTGACCCTCGATCTGCAGACGGTCGACCCCGGTCACTGGCCCGCAGACATCCTCGCCGGCAACCTCGACGATGCGCTGCATCAGGCGAGCTTTCACCCCGACCCTCAGGCCTGGTCTCGGGTCCAGGTGGTCGGAGTGCTCGACCTGCGCGGGCTCACCCCCCGCCGCACCTGGCTGGGCGGCCTGTCCCGTGGTGCCTTCCCAGCACCTCGCGGCACGCCGTTTCTGGTTCCCCGTCGGGCCGAGCGCGCCCTCGAGCCCGTCGAGCCACTGGCCGAAGCTCGCTACCTGTTCGGCTCCCTGCTGCGCAACGCCCTGGGCGACACCAACATGTTGTCGCTGGTCATGTCTTGGCCCGCCACACGCGACGCTCGCCCGGTGGCCCCCTCACCCGTCCTGGCCGACTTGCTAGACCTGCCCACCGAACACCCCGCCGGAAAGCTGTTCAGCGAGCTGGTCGTCGAGCACCCCTCGCCCGGGCATGGGCGGCCCCTGTCCCGCTCCGATGCACTGCGCGCAACCGCAATGGCCCCATCCGCCTGGCTGCCTGTTCTCTCACCTGCCGACGTGTCTGCCGTGAACCACCAGCGCGCGGTGCTGACTGCCCGCAGTTCTGACGACTTTACGCCCTTCGACGGCATCCTGGACACGCCACCAGCGGCACCCGATGTGCTGTCGGTCACCAAGCTCGAGACCTATCTGCAGTGCCCAGCGCGGTACTGGTACCGCTATGTGCTCAAGCTCGACCCGGTCGAGGACTGGGATGACGAGCTCGACGCCCGCCGTCGAGGCAGCGTCATTCACGAAATTCTCGAGGTATTTCTGCAAGAGCGCATGCTGCAGACCCTCACCGGCGCCCGCATCGGCGAGGCCAGTGCCCACCTGTACCAAGTGGCCACACGACTGCTCGACCAGCTCGACAAAGAGGGCGGCTTCGAGCCAGCGCTGCAGGCGCACAACCGCACCCGATGGCTGGCGGGGCTGCTCGATGACGAGCCCGACGGCGTGCTTCGAGTCTGGCTTGGCAACGAGATTTGGTCCCGCAAGACCATGCATCCGGTCTCGGTCGAAGAGGACTTCGAGGGCCTGCAGATCGGCACCGTCAAGCTGCGCGGCAAGGCCGACCGCATCGACCGTGTCGAAGATCATGGCCTGCTGGTGACCGACTACAAGACCGGCACCGCCCCCTCGGCCAATCAGATTCGACGTGGGCTCGTGCTTCAGCCCATCGCCTATGCCGAAGCCACCGCCAAGAAGTACCCCGACGAGCCTGTCGCCAGCGTCTATTACTCCCTCAAGAACCCTCATCAGCTGCGCCGAGTCGGCTGGTGCGGAGACGCGGCGGTCTATGACGACCTCAAGAAGTACAACGACGATGCCGTCGAGCTGACCGCCGACAACCGCGCGCGCTTGCTCGACCATGCGGCCGAGGCCGTGCGCAAGCTCTCCAAGGGGCAGTTCCACACCACACTTGCGAGCCCTGAAGAGGCGAAGTGTAAGTGGTGCGGGTTCCGCCGAGTCTGCCGCGTCGACCCCCCTCGAAATGCACGCGTGCACGACACCGACGGCGACTGGCACCGCCCGCTCTCCGAGCCCACGGACGGTGAGTCATGAGGCTGGACCTGTCCGGCCCACGACCGCGCATCGACCTGACCGATGCGTCGCTCATGCTGACCCCTGCACAGCAGCGGGCGATGGACTTCTCTACCGAGATCGCCGTCACCGCGGGAGCGGGTGCTGGCAAGACCCACACCCTGTCCCTGCGCTACACCGCTCTGTTGCTCGATCTGGCCGTCTCGGCCGTCATGAAGCACCCCAGCCGACCGCGGCCGGACATTGAAGCCGTGCTGGTTCTGACCTTCACCGACAAGGCATCCGAAGAGATGGCCGAGCGGTGCTACAAGCGCTTGCTGGCGCTCGCAGCGGCCATTCGCTCTGACCGAGCACGGCTCGATGAGCGCATGCGTCCGGGCTTTGGCCTGGCGCTGGCGGCGGCGGTCGACCACCTCGTCGACACCGTTGACTTGGCCCAAATCTCCACATTCCACGGCTTCTGTGCACGCCTGCTCAAAGAGTTTCCCGGCGAGTCGGGCACGCCGCCGGGCTTCGATGTGCTCGAGGCTCTGGTCGCCAAGGACCAACGCCGGGTCGCCGCCGCAGACGCGCTCAAGGCCGTCATCGAAGAACGCCCCGAAGATCTGCCCCCGCTGCTCGACTCGTTTCTGGGACGTCGCTGGCTGCTCGACGCGGTCGTCGATGCCATGGACCGGCGCGGGGTCATCGACGACACCTTGCGACGCTACGCCGCCGACGAGGTCACCTTCGAACATCTGCTCGCGACCGCACCGCTGACCCCGGAACAAGCGTTCGACTGGTGCCACACCGAGGCCCGAAGCCTGTTCGAGCAGGTGGTAGCGCTGACTGCGCCCTCCGGCGGCGGCAACCTGGTGACCGAGGGCATGGTCCCTCTGCTGCAGCGCTACGACGACCCTCCATCCGAGCCGATGGAGGTCTACCGCCTGTACACCGACACCCTCAAGACCGTGCTCAAAGAGGTCCGAGGGCGGGGCCGCGAGCCCTACAAGCTGCACACCAGCAAGGTGATGGGCTACAAAAAGCTGTACGGCGACGACGCGCTCTACACCGCCAACAAAGACCAGCTCAAGGCGCTGCAGGACACCCTCGACAGCTGGGGGGCGCTGTGGAAGCCCTCGTGGGCGCTGCCCAAGAAGTCCGATCAGACCATGCTGACCGCCCTGGGCGCATTTGGGCGCATGACCCTGCATGCGCTCGAGCTGCTGCGCGAGCGCTTTGCCAACGACAGCACCCTCGACTTCGCCGAGATGCAGTACCGAGCCACGCGCACCGTGCTGGACGACGAAGAGCTGCGAGGCCGTCTGCGCCAGCGCTACCGCTACCTGATGGTCGACGAGTTCCAAGACACCGATGAGCAGCAGTGGCGGCTGGTCCAAGCCCTGGGCCGAGTGCCCGGGACCCCGGCCGACCGCATCTTCTTGGTGGGTGACATCAAGCAGTCCATCTACGGCTTCCGCGGGGGCGACGTGACGGTGTTCCACAAGGCCACCAAGGCGTTGGGCGTTGAGCCCCTGGTCTTGCCGGACAACTTCCGCAGCAAAGATGTACTGATCGGTTGGTTCAATGCCTTTTTTGGCACGGCACTGGGGGCACCGAGCCCCGACCGACCCGCATGGGAGGCGCCCTACGAGACCCTCAATGCCGGCCGCGCGTCAGCCGGCGGCAGCGTCACCCTGATTGCCCACGCTGAAAAGCGGCCCACGGACGCCGCGGCGGTCGAGGCCGAAGCGCTGGCTCACCTGATCGCCGCTGAAATTCTGCCCGGTGCCGGCGCATTTGCCGACGGGCGGTACGCCGACCAAGAAATCCATCCGACCCCTCCGGTGGCCATCTTGCTGCGCACCCGAACGCACATGCGGGTCTTTGAAGATGCGCTGCGACGAAAGGGCGTGCCCTACATCGTCGCGAGTGGCATCGGCTTCTGGGAACGGCCCGAGGTGGTCGACTTGGTCAACGCATTGCATGCGCTCGCCACACAAGATCCCCTGTCCACCGCCGCCGTCTTACGCTCGCCGCTGTTCGGCATCTCGGACGACTCACTGAACCTGCTGGCGACGGGCGCGTTCCACTCCGCCGATCCACGCGAGCACCACGGGCTGCATCGCTTCGGCTCGGTGCTGCCCGACGCCGCTCCTGCAGATCTGGTCCGAGCCGCCAATCGCTGGAGGCGACTGCTCGCGCTGCGAGACCGCTTGCCGGTGTCGACACTACTTCGCGAGGTCATCTCGAGCGGAGTGGGCTGGCATCTGTACGCCATCGAAGAGCCCAGTGGCCAGGCCGAAGCCAATGCAGCCCGTCTGGTCGAGCTCTCTGGTGCGATGGATGCGCGAGGAGCCGGCGGACTCGATGACGTTGCCGCCTTCTTCCTGCAACAGGTCGAGGACAACACCCCCGAGACCGAGGCTGCGGTGACCCCGGCCGAAGCGCGGGTCGTGCTCATGACCGCCCACGCGTCCAAGGGCCTTGAGTTCCCCGTCGTGTTTGTGCCGGGCATGGCCACGCCGCCGCCCAACATCACCCCATGGATTGCCATTCGCCGGGTCGCGTCGCAGTGGGACTTTGCCTGCCGCGTGGTCGACCCCTACGGAACGGTTCAGCGCCGCGTGTCTCCGGGCCGCTTCAACCAGCTCGAAGAAGTGCGGCAGATCGAAGAAGATGCCGAGCAACTGCGCCTGCTCTACGTGGCCGCGACGCGTTCCCGCGATCACCTCGTGCTCCTAGGAGCCGATGTCGAGCGCGACGAAGACGCCCGTGCGACCTGGATGACCGCACTGTCCCGACACCACGGCCAGCCGGTTGCGCCGTCCGATGGGCTGCGGGTACGTCAAGCCCAAGAAGTGCTCGCGACGCCGGTCCCCGCTCCGCCTGAACGGCCCATGCCCCCCATTCCCGACGCCGACGCGACCCGGTGTGTGCGTGCGGTCGAGGTCGACGCGGACTTCGAGGTCTCGCCCAGCAGTCTCGACCTGTTCACCGTGTGTCCCGCCCAGTGGTTCCTGCGCCATCTGATGCTCATTCCCGACGTGCGCACCGGACAGCGCAACGAGCTGCGCACGATGGCAAGAGTGCGCGGAGACGTCATCCACAGCCTTCTCGAGGACGATCTGACCGACGACCTGGCCATCGCCAAGCGCCGCTGGACCGCTGCGGTTCGCACACAGGGCGCCGGAGACGATGCCATTCGACGCGGCTGGAAGGTGCTCAAGCAGCACCTGGACAACTGCACCACCGACACCTCGCTGCACCGTGTGTTGGACGCGACGGGAGTGTCAGAGGTCAGCTTCCGCATCCAGCGCGGTCCCGTCGTGCTTCGCGGGCAGATCGACCGGCTGTATCAAGACCCGAGCAGCAAAGAATGGGTCGTGCTCGACTAAAAGAGCGAGGCCGTGCACGGATCGGCAATGTTGGCCAGTGCACACCATGAACGCCAGCTGCTGGCCTATGCGTGGGCAGCCAGCCAGATTCTAGAGGCACACGGCCACGACCCGGTCCAGCGCGGCGAGGTCTACTTCACCGACACCAGCCTGTTCCATACGCTGCCCAACGTCGGCCCCGCCCAGTTCCATAAGTTCGAGACCTTGCTTGACCAGGTCGCCCAGACGGTGAAGCAGTCGTGGGAAGAGGTCGAAGCCAGCGCCACCCAACCAGATGGCCCGAAGCGCCCGTGCACTCGGTGTGCCTTCTTCAAGCGCGGCTGCCGCGGCAAGACTTGATCGGTGGTCTCAGGCGTCCTGCAGCTGGGCCAACAGCAGCTGCAGCCGGGCGGCCCAGCGGTCGAGGTCGAAGTTCTGAGGGTCGTCATGGGCGTTGGGAATGGTGGTGTCCAGCACGCCATGGAAGGCTGGAATCAGCCACTCACCCTTGCGCACACTCGCGAGCAGGTACAGCAGGGCCAGCCGATCGAGCTGGGCATCGGTGAAGCCAGGATCCGGGGCCAGCGCGTCATTGCGAGCCCCGCCCGTTGGCTCTCGGCGCCGTGGCTGCATCAGCTCGATGTTGATGAATAGCCCGGCCTGTTCGTCGAGGTGGTCGCGCTCGAACTTGGTCGCCCACCATGATGGCCGCGCAAAGTCCGCCGTCGTGATCGACTGCCCCATGCGGTTGACGAAGATGTGGCCCACCGGCCGACCACGCCAGGTCTCGAGGTTGTTGCCGACCCACCCTGCCCCGTCCATGTCCGGCGGAAAGGGCGCGTTCATGTCCGGCCCTGGGGTGCTGGTGTCGTGGATGACGAAGTAGCGGGCAGTCGGTGCACCCGGCGCGTTGTCCCGGGCCCGGCAGATCGGTCCTTCGATGGGTCCGCCGACATCGGCCTGGGCAATGTCCCGTCGCGCCAGCAGCGCCGCAATGGCAGGCCGCGGAATGGTCGTCGGCTGTCCAATCAGGCCCTCAAGCGGCTGCGGCATGTGCTCGCGCGGCTCGCCGATGTGGCCCCACTGTCGGACCTCACGGGTCAGACAGACAGCTTGTTCGTTGGGAGTACCCGCAAAGGTCAGCGCATCGGCATCGAACGCACACGGCGCCGCCGCGGCCAGGCCGACCAGCAGACCCAACACCACCTAGACGTCTTCCCGGCGGCCATCGGCGTGAAGGGCAAAGCGTCCCTGCTCGGACCCGTGGGTGGGAGAGTCCGACGGCCACGGCCACTTGCCAAAGCGGGTGCGCTGGTAGTCCGAGTAGGCCTGGCGCAGCTCATCCATCGTGTTCATGACGAAGGGTCCGTGATGAGCGACGGGCTCTCCGATCGGGCGTCCTTGCATCATCAGCAGCTCAGAGGGTTGCGGACCATTGCGAATGGTCACGTCGACGTCGGGTGCGACCCGAGCAAAGGAGTGCCCGCTCAGGGTGCGGTCATCGATGGTGACGGACTCGCCACGGTAGAAGTAGAGGGTGCGGTTGCTGCCCACGTGGGCCCCGGGAATGGTGAACTCGGCGCCTGCAGCCAGCCGAATGGTCCAGATGGCTACGTCGGAGCCGTCCGCCGAAGCCCAGCTATGGGCGGGCGGAGGGGGCGCCTTGGCACCGTCGTACTGGCCGGCCACAATCTTGAGCTGAATCGCCCGGCCCTGACTGTCGGTGATGTTGACCCGCGGCATGGCGTGGTCCCAGAACATCGTGAAGCCGGGATCGACCAGCTTGTTGTGGGCCGGCAGGTTGATCCACAGCTGGAACATCTCCATGTGGTTGTCGCCCTCGGCGTCCAGCAGCGGGAACATCTCGCTGTGCACGATGCCTTTGCCGGCGGTCATCCACTGCACATCACCGGGACCAATGCGTCCCGCGGCCCCGATCGAATCGCTGTGGTCGATGTAGCCTCGGCGAACGATCGAGATGGTCTCAAAGCCGCGGTGGGGATGCTGCGGAAAGCCCGGCACGGCGCGTCCGTGGTACATGCTCCAGCCATCTTTTCGAGCAAAATCACTGCCCAGACGGCGGCCAGCCAAGGACTCCGCCGGACCCAGCTGGGCATTGCCCTTGGGGTATGCGTCATCGTGGTGCGCGCAGAACAGGAACGGATCGAAGGTCTTCCAGGGGAAACCGAGTGGACCAACAGCAAGTACGGCAGACATTGGGGCTCCAGGCGTTGTCGACTGTGTATCGCGGTCGCTACTCCAACTCGACCGTTGCCGGATAGACCAGCGACGCCTCGATGCTGGTCGGTCCGCACTGCAGGATCAGCCGCAGACCGTCCTCCATCCGCAGCCATGGCAGGGTCATGCCATCGCCCAGCGGCGCCGGCACCTCTTGGCCATTGCGCTCGATACGCACCACCCAGTCCGGGCTCAGCGTGCACACCCAGGCATCGTCCCACCAACTGAACAGGGGGTGTTCGGGCATTGGAAGTGCATCCGAAGGCATATAGAACGAGCTGACTCGCTCCTCCTGGATCGCCAGTACATGCGGCATCACCCATCCAAGTGGCACCAACAGGCCTGGCACCCAGGCCAACGGCTGAGCAAACAAATAGGCCCGGAAGCCCAACGTGTCACCGAGGGTGACGGGCCCTGCTCCCGCTTCGAATTGCCGCCATTCGAGCAACTCACCGTTCCAGCTCGCCTGAACGAGCAGTACGGCGGAGGAGGTGGGGCGGATCCAGCGGCTCAAAACCATCGCAGAGACTGACCACTCGGTGGGACTCTGGTTCCGCCGCAGTACAATCCACAGCCCTTGTCTGAGCACCCCCAATCCGCCGCCCGTGAAGCTCTCGGAAACCTGGTCAAGCAGTTCGCGCGACCGATGGATTTTCTGCGCGAACTGGTGCAGAACGCCATGGATGCCGGCACCCCTCGCATCGAGGTCAGCATTAGCCACGGCGACGGTGTGCTCGAGTGCGAGGTGCGCGACTTCGGCGAGGGCATGGACGAGGCGATCATCGACGGCCAGCTGACCCGTCTGTTCTCGTCCACAAAGGAAAACGACCGACTCAAGATCGGAAAGTTCGGCATCGGATTCACCTCCATCTTCGCCATCGAACCTGACCTCGTGCGGGTGCTCACCGGTCGGCACTCCGAGAACTGGGAGGTGCTCTTCCACCCCGACCGCAGCTTCCAAAAGCGACGGGTCGAGGACGTGCACAGCGGCACGCGCATCTTGCTGTACAAGCGCATGCCCATCGCGGGTGCGGCCCCCTTTGTGACCGAAGCACGGGACGTGCTGACCTATTGGTGTGAGCACGCCGAGACGCCCATCTACTTCTACGATCGCACCGGCGAGTCCGAGGCCAAGACCGCCAAGCAGGCCCCCGACGCCCAAAGCGCCGACCCGTTTGCGGCGTTTGCGAGTGTTGAGGAGGAAGGAGAACGCATCGACCAGCCGTTCGCGCTGCCCGACACCTTGATGTCTGTCGTGCACAGCAGCAACGGCATCGAAGTGGTCATCGCGTACACGGCCACTGTGCACTGGGCCTTCTTCAACGGGGGGCTGACGCTGTTGCGCAGCGAAGAGTCCGAGGTGCTCGAGCAGTTCTCGACCCGCCTGCGGCATGTCTCGTTCAAGGTCAAGTCCCCTCGCCTGGAGCACACCCTGACCCGTGACAATGTGCTTCGAGACGAGCACTACTTCGAGGCCATGGCCGAGGTGGTGCAAGCCGGCGCCCTCCTGCGCACAAAGCTGCTCGACCGCATCAAGTCCGTCGCTCCGACTGACGGCGACCTGTCGCCATGGCACAAGCTGCTGGCCGCAGAGCTCGACGCCGATGTCGTGGGGAGCTGGTACGACCCTCGGCTCCTGCTGGTACGCGACACCGCCGGACAGGCCATCGCACCCGCCACCGCCCTGTGGTGGGAGACCAACGGCCCCAAGGCACTGCTGGCAGAACAGGGCACCCCGCTGTCCGAAGAGCTCGCCCGCCAAGGCTATATGGTGGTCCGAGACGAGGGCAGCACAGCCACACTCATGGCTCGAGCCTCGGGCATCTCAACGGTGGAGGTGCTCGACGCCCGGACCAGCTTTGCCTTCCCACGGCTGCTCGATCCACCCGAGCTTGAGCCGCGGGAGCGCGAGGTGCTCGAGGTCGCGGCCGAGATGATGCAGACCGCGACTCAGGGACGCGTCACCCTGCGCTTCGGCGACTTCGAAGGCGAGCGACTGTGGGATGACGACCTGCTCTATGTCGAGGCCCCCGACGGAGGCGGCCTGTTTCGGCGCCCAGCCCAGATTGCGACCACGACGCACTACTACCGCATGATCCGCGGCGCACTCTGGGGGCGCACCTTCGCCGTCGACCGGCATCATCGACGGGTCGACGACCTGATGGAGCTGTCGGAGGACTCGGTGATTGTCGCCATGGCGCTCGTGCAAGCCCTGCTCACCCTCGACCGGCGATTTGCGTCCGCGGGGCTGCCGCGGCTCAGCCGGGCCATGAGCGAGCGGCTGTCATGAGCGACCTCGACGCGCTCATCTCACGAAGCCGTGACCCCGGCCAGTTCGCCGAGCGCCAGGAGTTCACGCTCTCGCGGGACAAAGCCATCGAAAAGATGCGGCAGTTCACGCTTCGACACCCCAAGCGCTATGTCCTTGAGATCATCGCGGGTGCCGTG
>CAYYHT010000128.1:3275-13374 GCA_964471355.1 uncultured Enterobacteriaceae bacterium | reverse complement strand
GAACGATGCCTGGGTGCGGGCCGCGCGGGCCTATCTGCAAGGGCGCTAGCGGAGGGAGGCGGAGAGGTGTGAGCGGAGAGGTGTCACGGGAGAGGTGTCAGGTATTTCCATTTTCCATTAAGGGCGGCAAGCCGCTTAATGGAAAATGGAAATACCTGACACCTCTCTCACCGGTCGCGGCAACCGGATTGGCGTTCGTCTGGCTCGCACGCCCTAGGACCCGTCCGTCAGCGTGGACACCGGTCCTCGCACTCACAGTTCCCGGACCGCGACGTGCGACGAGTGAACGTCGATGCGCTGTGGGCCAACGGTGGCGGAGTGCACTGCGTGACCAATGACCAGCCGGCGGGCTAGCGGGTCAGCAGCGCCAAGCGTTCGTCGGGCGCCATGACCCAGTCGTCCGATGCGACATAGGCCCGCAGCCAGCAGGCATCGTCGTCTCGCAGATAGAAGCCGCGCGGATGGGTCTCGTCGGCACGGGTGCGCGCAGAGGCGACGGTCACCCGCGGAGACACGCTGATGTCCCGCCATGCCAGGCGCAGCAGCAGGGCGACCTCGAGCGGACAGGGGGCCAGACCGCGGTCGCCGATGTGCTGCAGTACGTCGTCGACAGTGGCTCCTTCTGCCCAACCGAGCTCGGCGACGGTGTGCACAGCAATTCGGACGGGCTGCACGGTCGCGCAGATGCCCACATCACCCGACGCCAGCAGTGCCTCGGCGTAGGCGTTGAGGCTGACGTCGGCTTGGCGCAGGTCGGCGACGAGCTGCGGGAGGGGTCGTCGACCGAGAGTCAGCGAGGTGGGTGCGTTCATGGCCATTGGAGCAGCGGGTGGGTGTCTAGGTCTGGCTGGCGAAGAGCCGCTGCAGGGACTCCTTGTCCAGCACGCACTGCTCGCCGAAGTTCTGCCGAATGGGGCGCAGAGGCTCGGGCAGCTGGGCCATGGTCCCCGCGCTCAGCAGGTTCGGGAAGAAGACCACGGGCGTCCTGCCCCCTGGTCGCCAGCCCGATGGGAAGCGGTTGAGCACGCGCGTGCCGCAGGTGCCACAGAACTGCCGATTGATGCGTCCGCCGTCGCGGGTGAAGTCCCGAAGCAGATCGGCGCCCGCTGTGATGGAGAGCTGGCCTTCATCGACGCACACCACTTGGTACAGCGGCGTCGCGTGGGACCGTCGGCAGTCGTCGCAGTGGCAATAGGCGGTGAAGATGGGCCGGTCGCCGGCGGGGATGTCGACTGTGAACGTCACGCCTCCGCAGAAGCAGTGGCCGGTGACATGGACTTCTGACGGGTCGCTCACGATGGGCTCCTTGTCGAATCGCCATTCTATCGGCACGGACGTTAGCTGCGCGGAACTGGAGATGCCATGGGCGCACCACCTCGTACGGAAGCACAGAACCGGGCCGACTTCGCCGAGTTCTTCGAAGAGCTCGACGCGCTGGGCAAACAGATTCGGGCAGATCTGAGCGACGACGATCTGCGCCACCTCAAGCGCATCGAGCGCCTGGGCCGGACCGCCACCGCAGCGGGCTGGGCCACGTCCTGGATGGGACCCAACTTGGTGTCGGCGGGACTGCTGGCGGCCGGTCGCTCGGTCAGGTGGACCTGCGTCGCCCACCACATCTCGCACAACGGCTATAGCAAGGTGCCAGATGTGCCTCCAAGGTACACGCGCAAGGGATTTGCGGTCGGTTGGCGTCGCTTTGTGGACTGGTTCGACGTCATCGAGCCTGGCGGCTGGCATGCCGAGCACAACCGGCTGCACCACTCGCGCCTTGGCGAGAACGCAGACCCCGACCTGGTCGAGCGAAACCTGGACTGGCTGCGAGATAGCGACATGCCGCTGGTCGCAAAGTACAGCTTGATCCTGGCGATGGCCTCGGCCTGGAAGTGGATCTACTACGCACCCAATACCCTGCAAGAGGCGTTCGCCGCCGAGGCCCGCCGCAGCCAGCAGACCCATGAGCGGGTGTCCCCCAAAGACCTGCGCGCATGGGGGCCGCACCACCCGGCCGGGCGTCGACTCGTGGGGCGCAGCCTGCTGCCCTATGCCCTGTGGAACTTCGTGGTGATTCCCGGCGCCTTTCTGCCGCTGGGGCCGCTCGCGAGTGCAAGTGCTGCCAGCAACTCACTGCTGGCCGAGTGGCTGACCAACCTGCACACCTTCCTCATCATCACGACCAACCACGCCGGCGATGACATGTGGGCCTTCGAAGAGCAGCCGAGCGACATCAATGACTTCCATCTGCGCCAGATTCTGGGCTCGGTGAACTACCGCACCGGCGGCGACCTGAACGACATGATGCACGGCTGGCTCAACTACCAGATCGAGCACCACGTCTGGCCGGACCTGACCATGCTGCAGTACCGAAAGGTCCAGCCAAAGCTCAAGGCCCTGTGTGAACGTCACGGAGTTCCCTACGTGCAAGAGTCGGTGTGGACGCGGCTGCGCAAGACCGTCGACGTGATGACCGGCAAGGCCGACATGAAGTGGGCTCGAACCTCGGTTTCCTGACGAAAGGCGAGCGGGGCGAGTCTTTCAGCGGCCGGATAGAGGCGCACATGTCCGACTTTTTCTTCCACTTCTCTGCAGCGGTGGTGCTTCCTTTCTGGATTGCGATGATTGCGTTTCCGCGTGCGCAGTGGACCGAACGCATGGTGCGCTCGCCGTGGATCATCGCGCCGCCCATCGTCTGCTACATGTACTTCGGCCTGCCGCACATCGGCGCGCTGTTTGCGGTCTTTGCCGGCCCCACGCCCGAGCTGCTGGCCGAGGTGATGGGACAGCCCTGGGCGGCCAGCATGTTCTGGGCCTATGCGGGCGCGTTTGACCTGTTTGTGGGCCGCTGGATGTTCTTTGATGCCCGAGACCGTGGCATCAACCCGTGGCTGGTCAGCCCGGCCCTGTTCGTCGCCATCTTCGTCGGACCAGTGGGCTTTGCGATGTATGGGCTGGTCGTCGCCGGCCACTCGCTCTCTGCCGAGGCAGCCCCGCCCGCGACCTAGCGCAGCTCCCCCGACTTCCACCACGCAAAGGCAGCCGGGTAGACCAGCAACTCCAGCGCAAACGAGGTCACCAGCCCTCCGATCATGGGCGCGGCCATGCGCTGCATCACGTCGGCTCCAGCGCCGGTGCTCCACAGCAAGGGCGCCAGGCCCAACATGGTGCACAGCACGGTCATGAGCTTGGGCCGAATGCGGTGTGCTGCTCCCTCGACGATGGCCTCCTGCAGGTCGCTCATGGTGTGGAGGCGGCCGTCGGCCTTCCAGCGGTCGTGGGACAGGGTCAGGTACAGCAGCATGACCGCGCCCATCTCGGCGTCCAGGCCGGCCAGGGCAATCATGCCGACGCCCACAGCCACGCTCAGGTTGTAGTCGAGCAGCCAGACCAAGCCGACGGCTCCCACCAGTGAGAAGGGCACGGACAGCAGGACAATCGCCGCCCCGGCTGCCGAGCGCATGTTGGCGAAGAGCAGCAGGCAGATGAGGCTCAAGGTCAGCGGCACCACCCACAGCAGGCGATTCCAGGCGCGCTGCAGATGCCCGAACTGGCCGGTCCATCCAAAGCGCACTCCGGGCTCGAGCGCGACCTCGGCGTGAACGCGCTGACGGGCCTGTTGGGCGAAGCTGCCGATGGGCTGGTCGCCGGGATCGACGAAGACCAGGCTGACCAGCTGCCCGTCCTCGCTGCGCACAACCGGTGGGCCGGTGACGTGCTGAATGTGGGCCACCGAGCGCAGGGCGATCTGCTCGCCGGACATCGTCGGGACCAGCACGCGCTCGAGAGCCTCGGGGTTGTCTCGGAACTCACGCATGTAGCGCACGGTGACGTCGACGCGGGTTCTGCCCTGCACCACCTCGGTGACCTTGGCCCCCCCAATGGCTGTGCTGAGTGCCTGGTGCAGGTCGACCGCGCGCACCCCATGCTGAGCGGCCCGCGGGCGGTCGAGCACGACATCGACAAAGAAGCCGCCGGTGGCCCGTTCAGCAAACACCCGCGGATGGCTGTCCATGCTGCGCAGCGACGTCTCGACCCGCGCTGCGACCGCCGCAATCGACTCGAAGTCGTCGCCAAAGACCTGCACGGCCAGGGGACTTCGCACGCCGGTCGCCAACATCTCGGTGCGGGTCTGAATGGGCATCCAGAACAGGTTGGGCATGCCCGGAATCTGCACCGCCGCATCGAGCTCGCGAATCAGGCCGTCCCAGGTCATGCCCGGCCGCCACTCGGACTTGGGCTTGAGCGAGATGGACGCCTCGATCATGGACAGGGGAGCGGGGTCGGTGGCGGTGTCGGCCCGTCCAATCTTGCCAAAGACGTGCTCGACCTCGGGGATCTCGGCGATGGCCCGGTCCGACACCTGCAGGACCTTGCCGGCCTCGGTCATCGACATGCCAGGGGGTGAGCTGGGCATGTACAGCAGGTCGCCTTCGCGGAGGGGCGGCATGAACTCGGTGTCCAGGGCGAACCACAGGGGCAGGGACGCGACGACCAGTCCGGCCGCGGACAGAAGCACCGCCTGCCTGCGGGCCACCACAGCGCGCACAATCGGTGCGTACACGGCGACCAAGCGGGCGTGCAGCCAGTCGTCCTCCTCCCGATTCACCCGCCCGCGAACGAAGAGCACCACCAGGGCCGGCACCAGGGTGACCGCCAGAATCGCGCCCAGGCCCATGGCATAGGTCTTGGTAAAGGCGAGTGGCCGGAACAGACGTCCTTCCTGTGCTTCGAGCAGGAACACCGGCGCAAAGGAGACCATGATGACCAGCAGCGAAAAGAAGATGGTCGGGCCGACCTCGGCCATGGCATCGACCATCACCTCGCGACGGGTGCGCCCCTCGTTCTTTTCCTGCCACTGCCCCAGTCGGCGGTGCACGTTCTCGACCACCACGATGCCGCCGTCGACCATGGCTCCGAACGCGATGGCGATGCCGCCGAGCGACATGATGTTGGCGGTGAGCTGCTGGCCCAACATGGGCACAAAGGCCAGGGCAGCGGCGACCGGCAGGGTGATCAAGATGACCGCCGAGGCCCGAAACTGGCGCAGGAAGATGAAGACGATGAGGGCCACGACCAGGGCTTCTTCGAACAGGGTCGTGCGCAGGGTCGACACGGCCTCGGTGATCAGCTCCGAGCGGTCGTAGACAATCTCGATGCGCACACCCTCGGGAAGGGCGCGCTGCAGCTCATTCAGGCGCTTCTTGGTTGCATCGATGACGTGCAAGGCGTTGCTGCCCGAGCGCATGATGACGATGCCGCCCACGACCTCGCCAAGTCCGTCTAGATCGGCGAGTCCACGGCGGGCAGCGGGGCCGTTGGCGATGGTGGCCAGCTCGCCCAGCAGCAGCGGTGAGCCCCCGGTGGTCGATGCACGAATCGGGACCATCTCGAGATCGTGCAGGCCTCGCAGGGCGACACGGCCACGGATGCCGTGCTCATGTCCGGCCATCTCGATGGTGCCGCCGCCACTCTCGAGGTTGGCGTCGCGGATGGCTGCCGAGACCTCGCCCGCTGTGATGTCATGCCCGATGAGCCTGGAGGGGTCGAGCAGCACCTGCAGTTCTTTGGTCACGCCGCCCACCGTGGCGACCTCGGCCACGTTTGGAACGCTCTCGAGGGCCATGCGCAGGTTCCAGTCCTGCATGGCGGTCAGCTCGGCCAGGTCGCGCTGGCCCGAGTCGTCGAGCAGCACATACTGAAGCACCCAGCCGACCCCGCTCGCATCGGGGCCGAGGGAGGGTTTGACGCCCTTCGGCAGGCGATCTTGCGCCTGGGCCAGCCGCTCGATGATCTTGGCCCGTGCATCGTCGAGGTCGGTGCCCTCTTCGAACAGCACATGCACCATCGATGTGCCCTGACTGGACTGTCCGCGCACCGAGGTTTCGCCAGAGGTGCCTAGCAGCTGGGTGGTGATGGGCCAGGTGACCTGCTCTTCGACGGTCTGTGGGCTCTGTCCGGGCCACTCTCCCAGCACGATGACCTGGGGGTCGGACAGGTCGGGCATCGCATCGAGCGGCGTGCGCAGAACTGCCCCCCAGCCGATGGCGGTGGCGATGGCGACCACGGCGACCACCAAGCCCGCGTGCCCCGCACACCAAGCGATCAGCGCTGCAATCCACCCGCGGTCCGCACTCTCAGTCATCGGATGGCGAGGCCCAGAATGTCGACGCCGCCCGGATGCGACTCTCGGCGGCAACCAAGAAGGTGCCGGAGCTGACCACACGCTCGCCGGCTTGCAGGCCTGATTTGACCTCGAGCCACTCGTCGGTGGCGCGGCCGATGGCAATCTCGCGAGGAATGAGCTGGTCGCCCGGTCCGGTCACGAACACGATTCGGCGGGGGCCTGCGTGCACCACCGCGTCTCGGGGGACCGTCAGCTTGCCGGCCAGCACGCCCTTGAACTCGACGTCGACGCCTAGCCCAGGCATCAAGACGTCTGCGGGGTTGTCCATCTCGACCCGCACTCGGCCGCGTCGGGTCTTGGGGTCCAGGCCTGGAAGGCGCTGGCTGATGACCCCCATGTACATGTTGGGCACCAGCTCTCGGCTGCCTTGATCTTGCGGCCACTGCGCAATGCGCACCAGGGCGTGCATGTCGGGCATGGCAAAGGGCAGGTCGTCTTCGTGCAGCTCGGCTTCGACCCAGACGCGCTCGATGCTGCCCATGCGCATGATGCGCTGGCCCTTCTCGACAAAGGCACCAATGGCCAGGTCGCGGCTGACCACCACGCCGTCAAAGGGCGCGATCACCGTGGTGACCCGTCCACCGGAGCGCAGGCTGACCAAGGGCTCCCCCTCTTCGATGGCGCCGCCAGGGCCCTGGATGTGGAAGTCATCGATGAACAGGTCGTTCTGGGCGGTGATGTCCCGCACCAAGTTGTCGTCCCACATCACCCAGCCCGGCGCGTGAATGCGGACCTTGCGGTCGTGAGACTCGACCACGTGCGTGGTGATGCCGTACTTCTGCCGCCGCATGGGGTCGATGAGCACAGCCCCGCTCTTGAGGTCGGCGTGGGTCACCGGCACCAGCTGCATGCCACACATGGCGCAGGGCACTTGGCCGGCCTCTTGCACATCGGGGTGCATCGGGCAGGTCCAGTGGGCGATGTCGTCGTGCTGTTCGGTCTGTGGCGCTGGCGCTGGGCTGGAGGTGCAACCCGCACCAACCGTCAGCAGCGCACAGAGCGCGAGCAAGCGGCTCACTCGATTCTGACGAGCTGCATCATGCCGGAGTCTTCGTGATTCAGCTTGTGGCAATGCAGCACGAAGTCACCGGTGAACAGCGGGTACTCCATGTGCAACTCGCGGCTGGTGTTGTCGACCAGCAGGGTGTCGCGCCAGTGCGGTGCCGGAGGCTCGTCGGGCATGTTGTCGCACACCGTGAACGGGTTCACGTGGATGTGGAAGGGATGCGCGCCGGCGCCGGCAGACAGGGCCCACTCTTCAGTGGTGTTGGCCGGGAGGATGACCGGGTTGGTCAGTGACTCGTCGAAGGTCTGGCAGTTGATGTTGAACGGCGGGCAGGGGTTTGCCTGATCGATGGTCAACGTCTGCGTTGCGTCGACAGCGGCCGCGCAGTCGAGGGTGGCGGGCGCCACGGCGGCGAGGTCACTGTCGCTCGGAATGGCTGTGCTGGTCGCTGTGCCGGCGCCGCTGTCGACAACCCAGTTGAGCAGAACGTCCATGTTGCCGGTCGCGGGAGGGGGGCCGCCTCCGCGTTCGCCGATCAGGCAATAGCGGCCTTCGGTGGCCGGAGCCTGGGCAATCAGGTCGATGCGGTAGCCCGGAGCCATGAACACTTCGGTGCGGTCGAAGCCGGCGGACAGCGCGATGCCGTCGGCGGCGATCTGCTTGAGCGAGATGGGGTTGGCCGAGTCGAAGCTGCTGCAGTCGTCGGCGGTCGCCGGGAACAGGCCGATATCCATCTCGTCGGTGACGCCTGCGTGCAGCAAGCGCCAGTGCTCGACCTGCTCGGGGGCAGTGACGATGACCGGGGCGAGCACGCCGTTGACCAGGGACGGCGAGTACTGCGTGACTTCGCCAAAGCTGTCCAAGGTCAGGTTGGATTCGTCGCAGGTCACGCCGGTGTTCAGTCCGTCGACGGCGTCCCAAGCGATGTGTTGGATGACCATCAGGCGCTCGGTCGCAGCTGCGATCGACGCGATGGCGTCGTAGTTGCCTTCGATGATCAGCGCGCCGGCCATGCCGCTGCCGACCTGGATGGCCGTCGCGCCGTGCACGTGCGGGTGGTACCAGAAGGTGCCGGGGTTGTGGGTCACGCGCTCGTCGATGTCGAAGCGGTACTCGTTGGTGTCGCCGGGGTCCATCTCGAGCAGCACGTTGTCGGAGTAGTACAGGCCGTCGGTGGTCAGCTCGGGCGAGACATGCAGACCGTGGGTGTGCAGGTTGGTGATGTTGAAGTCGTAGGTCGAGGGGCCGACTCCCTGAATCGAGTTGGTCGTCAGGGTGTTCTCGTAGTCCACGCGAATCTCGCGGTCGGTGCCGCTCGCGGGAATGCGCAGGGTCGGGCCGGGAATGGCGCCGTTGAAGGTGCGCAAGCAGTGACGCTTGCCTTCAATGGTGACCTCGGCGGCCTGCAGCGTCAGCTCGTAGACGCCTGAGGTTGCGGTCCAGGCGGGGGCGTCGGCCCAGGTCTCGGACGGCAGGGTGTCGGTGTCGGTATCGGTGTCCGAATCGGTATCGGTGTCCGAGTCGGTGTCGGCATCGCTGTCGGCGTCGGTGTCCGCGTCGGTATCGGAGTCTGTGTCGGCGTCGGTATCGGCGTCGGTCTGTGTCTCGGTCTCGGTGGTCTGCGGACAGGCCGTCAGCATCGCCAGTACAAGCAGGGGGGTCGTGAGCAGGAACAATCGCATGGGGCACACCTCGTAGCTGACCCAATACCATGACAGGGCGCGGTCCGCGACGAAACGCGCAGCCTGATCCAGAGATGCGGATGGACTACTCGCTGGCCACACAGTCGGCGGAGGAGCCCTTGAACGCGCAGGTGTAGACGTATCCCGAGCGGACGGGCGTGTATTTCGCCGGCAAGCCACCCTTGAACAGCAGGGTGCAATCTTCATTGCCGGGGATGCCCTTGGCCGTTGCCTTGTTTCCGCTGAAGGCCGCCCGCTTTCGGGTGCCATTGGGACACCGGACTTCAATCGCCAGGAAGCTCTGTCCCTTGGAGATGACCGCGACGCTGCCGGGGGTTCCGGTGGGTGCGCCCGCGGAGCTGACTGGCGCGGAGCCTGCGACCTTGGGGGGCTTGGGGTCCTTGTCCTCTTCGGCGGGTGCACTCTTTGCCGAGCCGGTCTTCGCTCTTGTGGGCGCCGGCTTCTTGGCGGTCTTCATGACGAGAGGCCCACCGGAGTCGACCTCGATGGTCGCGCCGCCCTTGGCGTAGCCGTCGATGGCGATGTCGGTGTGGAAGCCACCCTCGGTGATGGCGTCGAAGCTGTATTTGACCTCGTACCAGCTTGGCCTGGCGGCGGCGATGCCCTGCAGTGCCTTGGCCAGGTCGGCTGGGGTGGCCGCGGATGTGGCGCTGCCACCGCCGGTCTGTGCCAGCCATGTCATCGAGGCGTTGTCATAGCCCTTGGCCTCGAGTCCTCCATCGAGCTTGGTCGCAGCGTGCTCGCCACACAGAGAGGACTCGTCGACGGAGTACAGCAGTTCGCTGGGCTGCCAGGCCGGGTTGTATGGCTTGCCTAGCCCCACCGTATGCACTGTGGGGCGCAGGGTGATTGGCGCGTTTCGGGCCGCGCCGACTTGCTCGAGGGTTCGCTGCAGTCGCGCGGCGTTGGTGCCGCACGTATCGGTGGCACGCTGCGCATTGAAACCATCGCCGATGGCAATGACGGTGGGCTCCGCCACGTTCAGCTCGAGCCACGTCTGGACCGACCGCGCGACGAGCAGGTCGCCGACGGCGTAGCGGATGGCCCCGAACAGGACCGACCCGCCCTGTGTCTCGGTCGGGGTCTTGGCTGATAGCGCTTCGAGGTAGCTCTTTCGGCTGGTGGCCAGGACAAGTTCGCCGCCGTCCAAGCCAGTGAGGGCGTCATTGACCCGCAACAGGATGACGGCGCGCCTTGTGTCGCTCGCGG
>CAYYHT010000128.1:0-3265 GCA_964471355.1 uncultured Enterobacteriaceae bacterium | reverse complement strand
CCACAGCGTCCCCGGCGAGCACCTCGTAGATGTCCATGGCGTCGGGTGCGGCCGTCGACGGATCAGCAAAGGAGCGCGAGTCGTCAATGAGCAGGACGAAGAGCTCGGGCACGTTCTGGACGTCGTGTGGGATGAGCTCGAAGTCTTTGACTGGGGTGTCGTTGTGCAGAACCTTCAGGTTTGATTTGTCGACCGGTACTCCCAGCGGATCGGCGGTCACTTTGTCGATGACACGAAAGGCGAAGCGCGTGTCTTCTGGCGACAGTCTTGGCGCGCAGTCGGCGGTCGCGGCTTCTTTACTCAGGTTCAGCCACCGAACGCAACTTTCCTCTGTTTCGAAGATGCGGAGGTGTACGTCAGGCCTCAGTGCTTGCTTGACCGACGTGATGGCGGAAGGAGCGAAGAGGCCAGAGCAGCCGAGGAGCGAACCGCCGACGGCGAGGGCCAGCATGGGGCGCATGAGTGGTGTGTGCATGCCGCACCGTACTTCAAGGGCTGGCGCGCTGCCGACCAACCTACCGCATCGGCTTTTCGATTCAGAACAGCGTCAGCTGTCGACTGGAGTAGCTGCCGAAGTCCAGGCCGAGCATGCCCAGCAAGCCCTGGGCTGCAGGTCGCATCTGCCGGTCCACGTAGTGTTCGTAGTCAATCGAGGCGGACAGATGGCTCACGGGTTGCGGGCCGGCGGTGGTGATGACGTACGAAATGCGGCGAGGGGAGCCGCCGTGAATCCGGGCGGCTCGCACATGTGGCGGGGTGTTCTTTTGGTACTCGGACAGCTCGCGTCGCAGTCGCTTCGAGTACACGAGGTGCTCGTCTCTTTCGCCGGCTCGGACGGCCTCGACCTCGCTGCGAATCCAGTCTGCTAGCTCTTCGACCTGACCGGCAAAGACCCGTGAGAACAGCTGCCTCTGGAAGTCCCTAGCGAGGGGAGTCCAATCGGTCCGGACCACCTCCAAGCCCTTGAACACGATGTCGAGCTGGCCTTGCCTGGTTTCAATCTGGCCGGCATACCGCTTCTTGCTCCCCAAATACAGCTGCAGGTAGTGAACCTCGAACTCCATCTCGAGGTGGCTCTTGATGCCGTAGCGCTCGTCGAGCGCCGCGGTGAAGTGTGCTGTGAGCTTGGCTGCCAGATCAACGCCCAGGTCGCGACACTGTACCGATGACTTTTCGTCGCCGACGCGGACGAACAGCGAGTCGGTGTCGCCGTAGACGACATCGAGCCCCCACGCCTCAAGCAGAGCCTTGGACTCCAAGATCAGCCCTTGGCCGCGAAGGGTAATGGAGCTAGCAAGCCTGGGATCGAAGAACCGACACCCGGTTGTGCCGAGCACTCCATAGAACGAGTTCATCAGCACCTTGATGGCACTCGAACGCGGCTTGTCCCCGCGAGCTTTGGCTCGGTCGCGGGCGGTCCACAGCTCGCGAAGCAGCTCGGGAAGGACGTGTTCGGTTCGGTGAAAGACCGCGCCTTTGAACCCCGGAACGCCACCGGGACTCGCTGTCACCAGTGCCAGCGGGTCGATGTGAAACGTCCGCATGATGCTGGGGTACAGGCTCTTGAAGTCCAACACCAAGACGTTCTTAAAGATGCCCGGCCTGGCGTTCAGCACCAGACCGCCCGGCGTCGCTTCGCCTGGCGCATCGGAGTTGATGGTGGGGGCGACTCGCCCCCGGCGGTGCAGTCGCGGCAGGTAGAGGTAGTCGAATGCGGCAACGGAACCACCCTGCCGGTCCATGGCCAGCCCGGTGAGTTGCTGGCGTTCGAGCACGAATCCCAGCAGGTCCTGCTGCGCGAAGATGCGGTCGACCAGCGCGCAGTCCTGCAGGTTGTAGGTGGCCAGCGCAACCGGGTCTTCACCCAGCATGCGCATGATTTCGGCGACGGGGTCTCCGCCGTGCTCGATCGCCTTTCCCTCGCCCAGCAGGGTCTGCGAGATGTCCTGCAGCGAGAAGCTGGCGGCCGCGTAGCCAGAGCTGCGCAGCGTCGCGACGCCGTCGAGCACCATCCGGCCTTCGACTGTCGCGTTGAATCGACCGCGCCGGCGACTGGGACGGACCTGCGTGCGGCCTGCTCCACGTCCCAAGCACAGGGTCATGCCGTGCACTGCGGCCCTCTCGCAGAGCACCCTCAAGTCGAAGTCCACGACGTTCCAGCCGATCAGCAGGTCGGGATCTGCTGCGGACAGCCAAGCTTCAAACGCCGCTATGGTCGCCGCTTCACCTGAACAGCTGACGAAGGCAGAGTCCTCGGCCTCGGTGTCCATGAACACCCGGCTCTCTCCATCACAAATGCCGGCGATCGAGATGACGCGGCCATCGAGACCCTCGGTCTCGATATCGAAGGACATGGTCCTGAGGGGATGGATGACGTCTGTGGAGGTGATGGTGGGGTTGAGCCACTCGAGGAAGCCATCGCGCTGCGTCGGCTCGCCATGAATCTCGAGTGAGCCGGTGATAAAGCGCTCCATGAGGAAGCGGTCGCAGGGGCGAATGTCCGCTTCAAAGGGCAGGTACCCGTCGGCCTCTAGGCTTCGTCTGGCGTCATAGAGCGCGCCTTGGGTGGGGAAGTAGACGGCATCGACCGGGTCCCCAGCCATGGACTTCAGCGCGACCTGCCGGCGTGTTCCGCCATGTACCTGTCTGTCTCGATCGACAAAGAACACGGCCTGCTCTGCGTCGATGATGATGCGTCCGGCTCCCTCGGAATGGCGGACCCAGAACTCGAGACACAGCGCGCCGCGTCGATCGAACCATCGCTTTGTGATCAACGTCGCGTTCCTGCGGGGGTCGGTCGCGGCGTCGATTCCGGTGACGTGGGTCATGGGGCTTCATAGTGTCAATCTGTGCGCGGTGCGTCTTCCAGTTTCACGATCGGCCGAGGCCACCCAGTTTGTTGGCGTCCGGCGACCGTGCGTGCCGGCGCCGTTGATGTACGCCATCTTCCTGTAGATCCTGTAGAGGGTCGACAGAAGGGGTGCGTGTACCATCGCCGAGGAGGTGATGATGCGACCAGGCATGCTCACGGGAGCGCTGCTCGGATTCTGGACGGTTCTGGCCCTGGCCTGCGGCGGCGACGACCGGTGCAATGGCGAGGCGCTGATCGAAGCGGCCAAACGAGGCGGAGGTATCGCGGCGAGCGCCACCCCCGGCGTCACGGACTTCATGTGCTTCCAGGACTACGCCCGGGCCGAGTTCGACCTGCAAGGCGATCGCGCGCTTGCAGTCTACGAGCACGATGGCAGCCGCTGGAACCTGTTGG
>CAYYHT010000127.1:0-13413 GCA_964471355.1 uncultured Enterobacteriaceae bacterium | reverse complement strand
TTCGCCATCTGGAACGCGTCAGGTCTCGAGAACAGCCTGTTCTGCTTCCTGCAGACCCTGGGCATCTGGCTGACCCTGCGCGAAATCCGGGACATGACTCGCCTGCCCCTGTCCGCCGTGCCGTTCATGCTGCTGTCCATCACACGCCCTGAAGCCGTCATCTATGCCGCTTGGGCGGGATTCTGGACCATGTGCATGGCCCTGCACCGCGACTGGCGCTGGGGAGCTGCGAACACCTTGCGCTGGCTGGTGCTCTTCTTCCTGCCCTTTGGGCTGTACCACGCGGCCCGCTACCAGTACTTCGCGTGGGAATTCCCCAACACCTTCTACGCCAAGCTCGGCCACAAGAACTTCGCCCCTTTCGGCTGGGGAGCCCGGGGCTGGAAGTATGTGCGCGACTTCTCGCATGTGCTCTGGCAGGGCTACTTCCTGCCGATCTACTTCTTCGGCATCCTGGGCAGCCGACGCTGGCGCAGTCTGTGGGTTGCAGTCGCCCTAAGCGCCCTGGCGATTGTCCTGGTCTATCCAGGCATTGACCTGCTTCGGCAGCTGCCATTCTGGCCCAACTTTCGACCACCGGTGTGGTGGGTCAAGGTGCGCATTGGGACCATCGTATTCCTGGCCCTGAGCCTGCCCATTGGAGCGGTCGCGTCTCGCCGGCGTGGAGCTCGCGCCCTGGTCATGTGCTGGGGAATGGTGCTGATCACGCTGTTCTTTACGGTGTACTCGACCGGTGACTGGATGAAGGGATTCCGCTGGTTCAGCTTGTTGGCCCCGCCGGCGGCCGTGGTCTTCGGAGCCGGCGTCGGCCAAATGGCGGACGGCGTGCAGCGCATGTGGGACCTGCTGGTCGAAGCCGCTCTCGAGGGGCGCCCCAGCGACGTCAAGCCGCTGCCGGGCTGGGGACCACCGGGAGTCATCGCCGCCCTGATTCTCACCGCCCTGGTCGTGCCGCCGAATGCCGTGCACATGCACTGGTTCGCCAAGAAACCCGAGACCGGGCCCTTCTCGGTCAAGAAGCGGGTCAACTATTTCCGCCACGTCCAGCGCAAGCTGCACATCGAGCGACCGACCCTGCTGGACGTCGACATGGGCGCCAACATGTACTGGGGCGAGTGGGACATCGTGGACATCGCCGGCTTGGTCGACGTGTCGATGGGCCACCACCACTTCGAGGCGGAGTTTGCCCAGGAATACATCTTTGCCGAGCGACGGCCGGATTTTGCCCACGTCCACGGCGGATGGGAGCGCTCATCGCGCTTCAAGACCTACCCCGAGTGGGACGACAACTACATCGAGATTCCCGGATACCCTAGCGGCAAGCGCAAGCTGCACATCGGCAACCACATCCGACGGGACCTGATGATGGAGCGCACCTGGCCAGGGACCCGTGGCCGATCGGTCCTGCTCAACAACGGCGTTGAGCTGACGGGCTGGGACGTGCCGGCTCCGCGACTGGCCGCTGATGAGCACATGTACCTTGAGGTCGGGCTCGATGCGCCCGCGCTCAACGCCGAACAGGACTTCCGGCTCGCCGTCTTCCTCTCCAATGACCTGGGCGTCGCCCACAGCTGGATGGTGGCGCCCGGGCACGACTGGCTGCCTCCATCAGAGTGGTGGGAGGACGAGACCTTTGTCGGTCGCTACTCGCTGCGCCTGCCCGAAGAACTGCCCACCGGCACCTATGCCCTCGGCTTCGCGGTCGTCGGCCCGGACGGGGTGACAGGGTTGCGCCTGGACGACGAATCCCAGCCCGTGCTGCCACCTGGCGCCATCGCCGACCCTCCCATGTTCGCCAAGGGCGAAGTCCGATGGCCAGATGCCGTGCACGTGGTCGAGGACTTGGCATGGAAGGCCGCTGCAGATGACGCCGCCACCGAGGCCATTCGACAGGCCGAGCGGGACGACTGTGGCCAGGCCGAAGTGCAGTGGCATGTGGCCCGAGCGGCGGCCGCACGCCAGTTCTCCCGAATTGACCGCCTGCGCGACCGGGTAGACGGCGCCATCGCCGAGTGCTGGGTCAGGCATGGCAAAGAGGCCGAGCCCCTGGACCGAGTGGACGCACTCGTGCGGGCGCGCCGATGGGACCGCTGGAATGCCGCGACCCTCAAGGCCAACGCCGCCACCGCACAGCAGCTGATCGAGCTCGGTCATGCTGCCAAGGCAAATCAGGACTGGGAGGGCGCATACATCGCCTACAACGATGCCGTTCGCGTTGACCCAACGCAGTCCTGGGCCCGCCGCTGGGCCGAAGAGGCCCGGGACAAGCGGTTGGGCATCGACCCAGAGACCAAGGCGGCCGAGGAGCAGAAGCGAAAGGCAAAGCTCAAGGAGGCCAAGAACAAGCACCTCAAGGCAAAGAACGCCAACGATGAGGAGCCCCCGAGCGAGCCAGCGATCTCAACTGTTCAGCTCGCCGCCGGAGCAGCGGGTGGCGGTTTGCTGCTGCTCGGCGTAGGTGGCGGGCTGTTGTGGCGCCGGAGACGCCGTTGAACCGCATTGTCGACAGATGGAGCCGCCTAGGCCCCGATGAACGCCGCCACTGGCACGGCATGGCGTTGTGCGCGGTGCTGTACTGCATCCACTTCTCGGTCTACAGCTTTTGGTACATCGAAGACGCGGCCATCAGCTTCGCATTCGCCCACCACGCCGCCATCGGCGAGGGCTTCGTCGCCTACCCTGGCGGCGAGAGGGTCGAGGGCTTCAGCAACCCGTCGTGGACGTTGCTCATTGCGGCATTGGACTTCATCGGGCTGACGCCATGGATCAGCGCCAAGCTGCTCGGTTTTGTGTTCGGACTGCTGACCCTGCCTGTGGCGTGGGCGTGGGCGTGCCTCATCCTCGAAGACGACGGCGACCAACCGGGCCCGCCGACACGCCGATTGTGGCCCCTGGTCGCTCCGCTCATGCTTGCTGCATCGCCCCAGTTCGTGCTGTGGGCGGCGTCAGGTCTCGAGAACAGCCTGTTCAACCTCATGCTCGCTCTGGGCGCTTGGCTCACACTGCGCGAGGCCCGCGACGGTACGGCCCCAGTGAGCGCTCTGGCATGGGCTGGTCTGGCCCTCACCCGCCCCGAGGCGCCGCTCTATGCCGCACTCGGCGGCGTCCTGGGCTTCGGCTTTGTCAGCTGGCGGCAGGGAGTCAAGCGTGGCTTGGCCTGGGGTGTCAGCTGGAACCTGCTGTTTGCCGTCACCTTTGGCACCTGGTTCGTCTGGCGCTGGAACTACTTCTCGTGGATCTTCCCGAACACGTACTACGCAAAGCTGGCCGAAGATGAACGCTTCCAGCCGTTCAGCTGGGACAAGCGGGGCTGGGCCTACCTGCGGCGCTACGCACTCGAAACCGGACACGGCTTTCTGACCCCGGTGTACGCACTTGGACAGACGGGATTGATGGGCAGACGCGGCACCATCGGCATTGGCCTGTGCATGGTGGGAGTCATGCTGGTCGCTCCAGGGCTGTCATTCGTCGCCGAGCGCGGCACCGAGCCCGAGTGGTGGATCATGGCCCGAGTCATCGGCCTGGCCACCATGGTGGTTGTGCTGCCGATCGTCGGCTTGGGCCGCCCGGGCCACGACGCACGAGTCTTGGCCTGGTCCCTGTCGGCGGTCGCCATCTTCTTTGCGCTGTACACCGGCGGGGACTGGATGCAGCAGTTCCGCTGGCTGTCCATGGCTTCAGTACCCATGGCCGCATTGTTCGCCGATGCTGTGCGCATGATTGCCGACGAGATCGCCGCCCCCGACGAGGTGGGCACGTCGCGGCTCGCACGTGCCAGGACCACCATGGTGTGGGCGATTCCCGGCGTGCTGCTGGCCTACCCCATCATTGCTTGGACCATCAGCGACATCGTCTTCATCGCCCGCGCCGAGACCACTCCATACGATGTCAAGCGGCGCGTCGACTACATGCGCAGCGTTCAGGCCCGGCTTCACCTCGACCACGTCACCCTGATGGAAGTCGACATGGGCGCCCACATGTGGTGGTCCGGCTTCCGACTCGTCGACATCGCGGGCCTGGTCGACGTGCCGATGGCGCACCATCATTGGGAGATTCCCTTCGTTCGCGACTACGTCTATACCGAGCGGCAGCCCGAGTTTGCACACGTTCACCCGTCGGGCGGTTGGGGGAGCCGAACCAAGCTGCGCGCCCACAAAGGCTGGCACGACTACATCGAGATTCCGGCCTTTCCGGTCAGTCCCCGACTCATGCACGTCGGCAACAACGTGCGCAAAGACCTCATCGCCAAGGAACGCTGGCGAGGAACAAGCGGTCGAGCCACAGCCTTCGGAGCCCCAAAGACCCTCGATGCCCGCATGCTCGGCTTCGAAATTCCCGCTGCACAGGTTGCCGCGGGACAAGAACTCTACGTCGAGATTGCCACCCAGCGGACCAGCACCAAGCGGGACTTTCGAGTGCACATGTTCCTGTCCAATGGCACAGACATCTTCGTGCAAGAGCTTCCGCCCGCCTATGACTGGCTGCACCCCAGCAAGAAGGGCTGGCACCTCAAAGATGTGATGGTGGCGCGGCACTCCCTGCGATTGCCCGCAGACCTTCCCCAGGGCAAGTACGACGTCGGCTTCGCGCTGTTCGGGACCGACGACAAGGCCGAGGTCATTCCCGCAAGGCCCAAGATGGCGGACCCCAGGTATGTGCACGGAGAGGTGCGCTACGCCGACCTCGTGACGATTGTGCCGCTGTCCGAGGCCACGGATCGAGCGACGGCCCGCCTCGCTCGCGCACTCGAGCACCTAAGCGTCGGCCGCTGTGAAGCGGGTCACCAGCTGTGGAATCAGGGTCGCCGCCACCTTGCCCGTGAACACCCCTGGCAGGAGCAGACCCGCGCGACCATCGACGATGCTCTGGCGAGCTGCTTTGCCCTGCGTGCAGAGGCCGCCGAGTCCGACATCGCCGCCGTCGAGGCCATTGCCCAGGCAAACCTGTGGAGCCACCGGCAGACAGAGGCACGGCGGGTATCGGTCCTGCTGGCAGACCGATGGGAGGCGGACGGCGACGCACTCGAAGCACAGGGCGACGACCAGGGTGCCTATCTGGCGTGGCGGAACACCCTCGCAGCCGACCCAAGTCGGGCATGGGTGCGCCACCGTGCCGAGACCTCAAGGGACCGCGTATTGGAGGCAAAAGAGGCCGTCGATGCCGCCCAGAAGAAGGCACGCATCGAAGAGTCCCGCAAGCGACGCGAGGCCCGCAAGCCCAAAGGCAAGCCCGAGAAGTCCAAGGGCAAGTCGGGGCAGAACAAGGGCAAGTCGGGGGTTACGAGTCCCTGATGCGCACTGCTGGAAAATGGCTGACCCTGATTATCGTTCTCTTGGGCGCGGTTGCATTCGCCCAGGACGTCGATCCGCGAGGCTGGAGCTCTGGCGGCACCATCGCCGCGGGTGCCGGGCGTGTGCTGGGGCCGATGCCCGACGATTCCGTCATCGAGCTTCCCGACGCCTTCGCCAAGACGCTCAAGAAGCCCACCTTGATTGTCTACTTCTCGCCGACCTGCCCTCACTGCAAAGCCGTCGCCCCAGAGCTTCAGGGCCTCGCAGGCCGATTGGGCAAGACCGGTGAGGTTCTGTGGGTCGCCACGGGTCCCTCCACCGAAGACCAGATGGCCGAGTTCAAGAAGGAATTCGCCATCACAAGCCGCATGGTGATTGATACCGAACGTGCCATCGGAGCGGCCATGGGCGCGAGGTCAACCCCGACAGCGCTGTTGGTCAACCGGGACAAGAAGACCGGTGTGATTGCCGTCGAGGGCGCTTGGTATCCCTACATGCCAGGCCACGACTTGCTGGTCGAGATGCGGGTGGGCGACGACCCGTGGGCCGCGTTCACCGAGAACGAGTACCAGGGCAACAACGCGTGCGCGCCCTGCCACACGCAAGAGATGGACTCCTGGCTGCTCAGCTTCCACGCTGTTGCATGGGGCACGCTGGCCAAGCGCGAGGAGCACGAAAACCCCGAGTGCACCGGCTGCCACGTGACCGGCAACGGACAACCCACAGGCTGGAATGGCGACGTCCACAGCCCGTTGGTCGATGTCGGCTGCGAGTCCTGCCACGGCCCTGGCGGACCCCACGACGGCATCCGCACCGAGCCCAGGGAACAGTGTGCTGGTTGCCATGACGACAAGCACAGCATCGCCTTTAGCTATGAAAAGGGACTGCCTCTGATCGACCACTTCTCGTCGGCCAGCATGGACAGCGATGAGTGGATGGAGCGTCGGCGCGCCATCTTCAACGGCGAGGTCGAGCGCGAGCTGCTCGCATTCGGGGACGGCAAGCGGGTCGGCTCGGCATCCTGTGCCGAGTGCCATGAATCGCAGCACGCCTCATGGCAGGACAGTGCCCACGGCAAGGCCATGGCGACCCTGAGCGAAGAAGCCCAGGCCGACGTCAGCTGCGTTCGCTGCCACGCGACCCAAAACGAGTTCGGCGGCCTGCCGCCCACCGACTTGAGTGGCTACGGGGCCGATGAAGGCGGCGTGGGCTGTGAGAGTTGCCACGGCCCTGGCGAGGCCCACGTGGCCGCCAAGGGCGGAACGGACAACATTCAGGGACTCGGTGAGTCCTGTCCTGTGTGTGTGCTCGAGGCCATCTGCACCAGCTGTCACACAGCGGAGTGGGACAAGGAATGGGACCTCGACACGCGGCTTGAGGGCGTGAAACACGCCCCGTAGCCGTAGCGGCAGCCACGCGCCGCCAGCAGATTAGCTAGAAGGCCACTTCAGCACAGATGCGCTGCAGGTGCGGATCTTCGGGGAACTCGCGAGCGACCTTCAGGGCCAGCTCTTCGATGTTGCCAGCCGAGCGAGCGTAGCGGAGTGCACTGCGCCAGGCGTCGATGGACTTGTCTGTCGTCGTGCCCTCGGTGGGAATCTGGTTCGCGATGTAGGCGGCGATCTCGGTGATTTCTGGCTCGTGCGGCATCAGTGTCCTCCTGCCGTTGCAATGTCAACAGCAAAAGTAATGTACCACATTAAGAAATTAGAGGACGACCACCCACACGATCAGCAGCCCCGCGACGACTGACCCCACGATGAATGCCCAGCGCACCAACTCACGCTGGTCTTGCATGCTCGCCGGGCCATAGTAGCGGCTTCGCGCCTTGTTCTTTTTGCGGCGATTCTGCCTGTCGACGATCTCTTCGGCGGTCAGCCAACGAGTTCGCCCGTTGCGGGTGATGTAGCGCTGCTTGCCGCGCTCGGCGTAGAAAGCGTCTTCTGCCTCGGCATAGACATCGGGGTCGATGTCGGCGAGCGGCTCGACCTCAGTGACCTTGTTGTCGGCAATCGCCGCCTGCGTCACAGCGTCGATGCCCTCGAGGTGTTTGAGGTGCGCAAACACCCTCGCCTTCTGGTCAGCTGCAGATGCCATCAGCGCACCTCGAGAACGGGCTGAAGGTGTACGTGCTCGGGTGCACGCCGTGTAGTCGATTCAGCGATCAAGCCAATGCCCATACAGTAGTAAATCGGAGAGAAGTCCATCACATTCAGCGTCAATGCCATCAATGCTGCGCCCGCCATTCCAACGAGGAAACCCACGGATATAGCTCGATAGTATGGAGTTGGACCATGCCATGCACCACGGTAGCCGGTGTACAGAATATTCGCGAACAAGAACAAGTGAGTCACCACCCCAATGAGGCCTTGTTCGACCCAGATGGTGATGTAGGTGTTGTGCGCGACCTTCCAGACGCCGCCGGCCGTGACGTAGCTGGCGTAGGTCGGGAACATGCCCACACCAATTCCGGTGATGGGGTGCGCCTTGATCAGGTCGATGCCCGCATAGAGCAGCATCGTGCGTTCGGACAGAGACGCGTGGCCCAGCTCGGCCTCTTGGCCTGGATTGAAGAGCGTGCCGTACCGAAGGATGGCCGCGTCGACGTTCACGACAAAGGGAATCAGCGGAATGATCATGACGACCACCACCAAGACCATCTGCCAGTGCTTGCGCAGCAGAAAGGCGATGCCAGGTCCCGTCACCAGCATGCCAAGCAGGCCCGCTCGGCTGTATGAGCCCACCACCAGCAACGGGTAGCAGACCAGCACCCCCAGCAGCAGGCCCCGAGCCGTCCAGGTGTCTTCTTCGACCAGGCTGGCCACCATGATCGGACAGCTGACGACCAGGAATAGCGCCCAGAAGTTGGGGTCACCGAAGGTCCCCGTGTTGCGCTCCTGCCATGCGTGGTCCAAGCGGAAGATGACCGCGGTGTGGCGGTTGAGCACGGCCCACAGCCCCAGCAGGATGATCATGAAGGCCATGAACTTGACGAGGTCGGGCAGATGCGCCTTTTCAACGCCCGAGTCGATCAACGCGACCATGACGGTCAGCATCGCGACGCCCATGATGAAGCGGAACGCCGGACCCGGCATGCCGCTGACAGCGACACTGGCGGTCATGCTGGCCACGACCATCACCAGCGAGAACAGCAACCAGTTGAAGCGGAACAGCGACTTGCCACGCATGACGGTGTTCACCAGGTAGCAGAACAGCGCCAACAGAACGCCCAGCTTGCTGATGGTCAGGGGCAGGCCCAGCACATCGATGCCGATCATGCCGCCAACGTCCGTGGCGATGCCGAAGTACATGAAGGCAATGGTCAGCGTCGGAACGTAGATGCCAATGCCGATGACCAAGATGCCGACCAGCGCCAGCACCGGGGCCGCTTCACTGTAGACAGCTCCGACACCGCAGATCGCTCCGCAGAAGATCGAGATCCCGTACCACCCCTCCGACAGGAACTCGCGCAGCGTCATTTCGCGGCGGCGCCACCGACGTCATCGTCATCGCGAGGGGTGTAGTTGTAGTAGTAGTCGCGGTACGCGTAGTAGTACTTGTACGACAGGCCGCCTCGGTTGACGTCCACGTTGTTCAAGATGACGCCGAGGATGTTGGCCTCGACCTGCTTGAAGGTGTCGACGGTGCGCTTGACCACATGGCGGGACACGCCGTGCTCGCGGACAACCAGAATCACTCCATCGACGAATGGCGACAGCGCGACCGCATCGGACAAGGCCACCGACGGCGGGGTGTCGATGAGGATCATGTCGAAGTGCTCTTCGAGGTCGGTCAGCAGCTGCTCGATGCGTGCAGAAGACAGCAGCTCGGTCGGGTGGTCGGTCGCAGGACCGGAGTAGACCGCGCAGACACCGGGCACCATGGTCGTGCGGATGATGTCCGACACGCTGGCCGCGCCGAGTAGGTAGTTCGTGACACCCACCCGGTTGTCGGCCCCGAACACCTTGTGCACGCGCGGCTTTCGCAGGTCGGCGTCGATGAGCACGACCTTGCGGCCCATCTGCGAATAGGCGACCGCCAGGCGAGTAATGGTCGAGGTCTTGCCCTCGCGAGCGACCGAAGAGGTAACCACCAAGCGCTTGGGCGGGCTGCCACCGGGACTCAGGTCGATCATGGCCCGCAGGCCGCGAACGGCTTCGGCCACCGATGAACGGGGCTGGTTGTGGGTGAACAAGTCCGCCTGTTGCGGGGTCAGGCCCGTCGGCAACGATGGCACAAGGCCGATGAACGGCACCTTGAGGTAGCTGGCCACATCGATGTGCGAGCTGATGGTGTCATCGATGTACTCGCGCATCATGGCCAAGGCACAGCCGCCGATGATGCCGACCAAGAAGGCGATGGTCATGCTGACGGGCATGTTCGGCCGAATATGCTTCAGCGGCGGAATCGCGGCGTCGATCGGGAACACGTTGTTCAGTTGGGTGCGACTGGAGAGCTCGACCTCGTCTGAGCGGGTCGACAGGGTCAGGTGGAACTTCTCGTTGCGCTCAAGCTCGCGCTTGAGCTCGCGGTACTCGGTCTCGAGGGCCTGATTGCGAAGGCTGTCCTCGCGCAGACGAGCCAGCTCATTGCGCAGGGACTGTTCCTCGGCCTCGACGACCTGGACCCCTGCGCGCTTGCCTTCGATGATCTTGCGAACCTCGCTCTCGAGCGAGGCTTCGAGCGTCTTCAGCTTGCCCTGCAAGGCCTTGCGCTCGGGATGCTTGGTTCCGTACTTGACCGCTAGGTCGGCGTCAGCTTGCAGCACCTTGGCGCGGTCGGTGGCCAGCTGGTTCAACAGCGGCGACTCCATGACCCGGGCCAGCTCGTCGAAGTTCTTGCTGACGAGCAGGCGATCGAAGGACTGCAGGTTGTTGTCGGCCACAACGCGACGGGTGCTGACCTCGCCCAGCCTACGGGTGTGGCTGTGAGTGATGCTGGCCAGCGACGTCAGGTTCTCTTCGATGTCGACCACGTCATTCTTGATCTTGAAGTCCAGCAGCGCCTGGTTGCTCTGGTCGATCTTCTTTTGGTACTCGGACAGCTCGGTGTGCAGCCACTTCTTGGCCTCGCGGGCGCTGCCCTGGCGCAGTGCGAGGTTCTGCTCGGAATAGACCTCGGACACCAAGTTGGCCAAAATGGCCGCCCGTTCGGGGTCCACGTCGGTCACGTGGATGTTCATCAGCTGCGACTGCTCTTTGGCCACGACCAGCAGGGCAGCCCCAAGGCGACGTCCGCCCTCGAATCCCTCGGCGTCGAACTCCTGCCATTCATCATCGCGCTGCAGCGCCATGTATCGGCGGGCGACCTCTTCGCGCACCGTGCGGCTCTTCATGATGTGGACCTGGGTCCGGTAGAACTGCATGACTTCGTAGTAGCCCTGCGATTCCCACTCCACGACCTCTTTGGATGCCACCTCTTGGCCCGTTCGTGGGGTCAGGTGGATGAGCGCTGTGGCTTGGTACTCCTTCTGTTGGATGAGCACGCCAAAGAAGGTCGCAACAACCACGGTCCCGAAGAACAGGGCCACAATCAGGCGCTGCTTGCGCAGGATGGGCCAAATGTCCCAGATGTCGAAGTCGAAGATTCTCGACCGATTCTCGGAGTCAGACGTGTTCAAAGAGGGTCCCAGGCTTGTTGTCTTGGTAACACAAGGTCGGCAAATCCTTCACTTTGGGGCGGGCAGGCTGCCGATGTCGACGCCAGTCCTGCTCACATATTCCGCGTCGAATCGCTCCAACAAGCCATCCGCCAGCTCGCGAATCCCACTCCGCAGCACAGGCGCGGGGCTCTTGCCGACACTGCGGGCGTTCATGCGCGCCACAAAGTCGGGGTCGAAGTCGGAACCGACGTGCTCGAAAACGGTGCGAAACACCATCTGTGGCTGGCTGACGAGGTGTTCGTAGCGCACCATCAGGAAGCGCGGGTCGCGGTCGAGGCCGAGCTCCCAAAAGTACTGATTGCGGATGTACCAGAACAGCACCGCACCCTCATGAGGGCTGACGTCGTCCGACCACACCGCCCTGACCTGTGCCAGCACGTGCTCGATCGGGTGCTCGGTGCGCCAATCCCAGTCGGACCGCCCATCGAGCAGGGCCTGCACAACCTGGCGTTGGTGGTCCTGCCACTTGACGACCGCGCTGTTCGCGACATCGGAGTAGTGCCGGTAGGGCCAGATGGCGGTGGCGTCGGGCCAATCAGCCATCACCCGGTCTGCGTACTGGGTGTCGCAGATGGGCTTGAACACGATGTTGTAGGCCGGATCGACCCGCACCAGCAGGCGCAGGCTGCCCGCCGAGCGCACTCGGTAGTTCGAAAAGGCCGTCGAGGCGTATTCGTGGTAGATGTGCGTCCGAGGCTCGAGGGCGAGGATTCGCATGACGATGGATGTGCCCGAGCGCTGGCAGCCGAACAGGAAACAGACCCGTCGCTCATGGCTCCACCCGAACCGAGCCCGATGCACATGCTGCCGGGCGCGACCCAGAAACCGCGGCACGGAGTTCCGCCAATCGCGAACGCTCTTGAGGTAGATCACGAGGCGCTCTTCATCGTTTGCGCACAGCCATGACGATGCTGGGCAGCACCAAACCGTACAGCGGTCCGGCCGCGCGAGCCGCCGCCTTGATCAGGCCTTTGATGGTGCGGGATCGGTCGTCCAGCATGCTGGTGGTTCTGTGCCACAACTCCACTTCGTCATGGGTGCCCTCGTATTGAGGCTGCAAGATGTCAAAGCCCTCGGAGCCGCACAGCGACACTAATCGGCGTCGAACCTCGGCTGTGGACGCGCCACGCAAGCCGGCGCGAAGCAGCTCCTCCCAGCTCATCTGGTGCAGTCCTCGCTTGCTCGCGACACGGGCATAGCGGCCAGCAAGGCGGTCCGGGAGGTAGTTGATGAAGGGCAGCCCACCGGTGGTGTGGTACTCCATCACCGACCGACGATTTGGCGTCTGATTGATGAACATGACGCCGCCTGGCTTGAGGGCCGACCAGACCAAGGCCAGCAGCGGGTCCCGCTCGGCGGGCAACAGGTGCTCAAACACGGCGCTGAACGAGATGAAGTCGAACTGACCGATGCCTGGAGGCAGCGCAGAGGGGTCTGGACTGACCAGCAGTTCCGCCCGGTCGTCAAAGCCATAGTGTGCGGCGCGGGCCTCGGCGATCGACAGCAGGGCGGCATCGAGCTCGACACACACGAAGCTGGTGTCTGGAAGTTCGCGAGCCAGAATCGACGTACTGGCCCCGCCGCCACAGCCGAAATCCAAGATGCGCTTGCCGGCGAAATCACCCTTGGGCACGAAGCTGAACAGGCCCCAATACAGCGCCCGCCACACATAGTCGCGGCACTCGTCACGCATGATCTCGTCGACCATATACGACGTGCCCTTGACCGACAGAACATGCTCAAGAAGGTCGTCGGGGTAAGACGTCGTCCACGTCGTGCGTGGCGAGAACACTCCCGGACCGGGCTTCACGACGATGCGCGCCGAGTCCGGGGAGTCCCGGTGAATCTCGACGGTGCCGGTTGGATGCGACAAGCTGGTTGGCAACAGGACCCTCACCCGTGCTGTGTGTGCAACGCAGCTAATCCCTTCACGCTCAGAGGCACATTGGCCAGCCGCCAGCCGTCGCTCGATCCACGTCGTCGCCTAGGCGCGCCTTGACCTTGATGTCGTCCCGGTACCACTTCTTGACCCGTCGATTCAGGTTGATGAAGTTCGGTCCCTCGTCGAGCTCGATGGTGAACTCCTTCTTCTTGCGCTCGCCCGGCTCTGGCAGCTCGCACTCGGAATCGCAGCCGCAGTTCTCGGGGCCCAGATTGAAGACCACCTCGACCTCGCCAGGCCCCTCGGCGCGCAGAATCAGCTGGTGCCCGGGCAGCTCCTCGTTCAGCTCCTTGAAGCCGAAGGGGTCGAACTGATTGCCGTCGAACTTCTCGCAGAAGTCGTCATCATCGCAGCGTCCCACCCAGCCGAACTCCACGCTGTCTCCGAGGATGCCGCTGTCGGGGGTGCCACCGCCGCAGGCAAGGGCGGCGAGAGCGGTACACACAACAAGCAAAGGGGTCAGGCGCACTGGTAGACCTCCTATCGGCTAGATCGCGCGGCCGCGCGATCAGACAATA